>CAIWHS010000557.1 GCA_903912515.1 uncultured Planctomycetaceae bacterium | reverse complement strand
ATAGATGGGATACCCTTCTAACGGTTTCCCCAAAACGAGAAATAGGACGTTTATGGCTGGATACACAGAGATCCAGATCAAAATCGCCATCTTGTATTTTTTCGGAGGCTTCATCTGTCTGTCTTGTTAGGAAGCTCTGTGAACAAATGGAGTTGAGTGGCCCTCATCCCCACCCCACTCAGGATTGTTTTGGGGTCGGATTTTTGAAGAAGAGAACAAAGACTGCCAAAACCGCGACGGCTCCCCAGGCCGGGAGTTTCCAGATAGCCTCCCAATCATGAGAGAGGCCGTTGACGGGCGTGGCTAGAGCGTGGGCTGCCAGGGCTTTGCCGGCAAGCAGAGTGCCGACAAAAGCGCCAACGCCCCAGAGAATGAAGGCGATGAACCCTTGGGCCGCCCCACGAATGCGCTCGTTGGATTCGTCATCGACATACAATTGGCCTGCGATGAACAGAAAGTCATAGCAGACTCCATGCAGCAAGATGGCGGTGAAGATCAACAGGGTGGCTGTGGAGGCGGTGTTGGCACTGCCAGCGAGCGCAAAATAACGGGCCGCCCAGGCAAGGATGCCGATAAAGAGTGTCTTTTTGTAGCCCAGCTTTTTGAGGAAGACAGGAAGGAGGAAGAGGAAAATCACATCCGAGACCTGCGCGAGGGACATTTTGGCGGCGAGCGCTTCCCACTTCAATTCGGTCAGGTAGATGCCCATCATCACGAAGTAAAAGTAGAGTGGGATGCAGATGAGGAACATGCAGACAATGAAGATGGCAAAGGAGGGTTTTTTCAGCATGGCAAGAGCATCCAGACCGAGGATCTCGCTGAGGCTGACGTGTGCGCCCGTCTTTTTCGGTGGAGTGTGCGGGAGGCTGAGCGAGAAAAAGCCAAACAGGATGGAGACCGCACCGGCTAGGTAGAATTGAACGGCGCTTTGCTCACCTTTCAGAAGGCTGAGGGTGACGCCACCAGCAATCCAACCGACGGCGGACAGTGTTTTGACTCGAGGGAAGTCGGTTTTGGGATCGGCGAGGTGATGAAGGGAAAGCGAGTTACCCAGAGCAAGGGTGGGGACATAAAGCGCGCAATAAGCGATGAGGGCTGGGTAAAAGCTGCTGAAAGTGACAAATTGAGGCAGCAGGCACAGCAGGATGCCGCCACTTATGCCAAGCACGGCCAGGATTCTCTCTGAGGCAAAGAAGCGGTCGGCAATGAGACCGACGAGGACAGGGGAAATCATCGCGCCGATGGCAAAGGCACCGTAAGCAAGGCCGATCTGGGCGCCTTCAAACTTGAGGGTGTTGGCCAAGTAGGTTCCCAAGCTCACGTACCAAGCTCCCCAAATAAAATATTGGAGGAACATGAATCCGGCGAGTTTGAGCTTGAGTGATGACTGTGGTGAATGCATGAAAGGTCGCGAGTGCGCGGGGTGAGTGGCTTGTTTGCTAGGAAATAACTCTTGAAGGAGCTGAGTCGAGATTTATTTTGGCAGCGGGTTTTTGGGGCTGTGGGTTGTCTTAGCTGGGGCTATTGGGTGATACTGGTACCGTCAGCGGGGTGGGGTAGACGTGGGCCTGCAGGATTTCGGTTGGGGACGGAGCTGGACCGCCCGGGCCTTCGGCGGCCCATCGTCGAGCCTGCCCCGGGTATTGTTTTTTGAACGCTTTGAGGTTCAGGTTGGCTACCATTTCTGCCTGCTCGACCAGCACATCGTACGGGCCAGGGCGGCTGAAGATTTTGGCCATGATCGGGACGAGGTCGAGCACGAACAAAGTGCCAAAGATGACGAGAAATTGAAAGAGTCCGGCGATCCATTTGTATCCTTGTTCTCCAATCTCGGTGGCGCTGGCGTCCGGAGCGGGGAGGAAAATGACTTTATAGAGGCCGATGGTTTCCTCCATGGGATCGAGCACGCCCTTGATCTTGGTTTCGTAGCGGGTGATGGGCGGAAGAAAGCGGTCGTCATGCAGGCGGAGGGCCCGGCTGTGATCATCGGCATGGCGGGTGATTTCGCTGGTCAGGCGCTCGAGATTTTCCTTTCGAATACGTTCTTTTTCAACGGCTTCCTGAATAAAGGCGGCCCGTCGGGCGGGGAGGGTGTCGAGTAAGGCATTGCGATCGGCGAGGCGAGCGGTGGCGAGCGCAGTTTGCAGCGACGAGAGGGTGGTGGACGACTGGGCGATGGCCGCGGCGAGGCGTTCCAATTCTCGGTTTGTTTCCTGGTCCCGGCGTTGCAGGTCTTTGGTGCGCGGGCCTTGACCGGCTTTTTTGGGTTCCGGGAAAAATTCGTTGGGCTGGCCGGCGGATTCGCGCGCGATGGCTTCGACCAGTCGGCGGTGCATGTTTTCCTGTTGCAGTTGTTCCGCTTGGAGCGAGGCCAGACCTTCTTTGGACGCTTCCATTTGGGACATGAGGAGGCGAGTGGCAGGCGAGGCCGGGGGGACAAACCCTTCGGTGGTGATCCGTTGTTTTTCTTGGCTGATCATTTGATCCGCATAGGTGTCGGTATTGAGGATACTCTCCTGTAGCGGACCGAGCTGGGTCGTAAGTGCTTCGTGTTCGCTGCGATACCGCGTCATCAGCGTTTGCCGGGTGGTGTTTTCTTCCTCCCGCAGGGAGTTGAGGACGCCTTGCAGTTCGGTTTGATACCGGTGGGCGATGGCCGGCCGGTATTGATCAAGACAGAAAGGAAAAGAAATCGCCACGCTGACGACCGCGGCCAAACCAAACCGGAACAACACCTGCATGAACTTTCGCCACCACGGCTGAAAGGGACGATACGTGGCCAAAAGAATACGGTCGGTGCCAAGAATCACCAGTGCCCACGCCAGCGAAGCCACCAGACAAAACCCAACTCGAGGTTCGGCAAACCGGCTTTGGGCATAAAAAAACATGCCAAAAAAGGCCATGGTCGTCGGAATGAGGATCGTCGATCCCAAGACCGCCACCCGCTCGCGTTCCGAGGGTGGACACAAGGCTAGCGACTCCCAGCGAGCTCCCGCTAGCCAGTACAAAAACCCTCTCCACGAGATTCCGGGGTTTGCATCGTCCGGACGAGATGACTGATTCATGAGACAACGCTAAACTTTCTCGTCCCTCTTTGCCAGTTTCATTCGCGGACCGGACGCTTTCTGGGCACTTGTTGACCAAGCTTTTCGGCTTGGCGGTGGGCGGCGGGTGTGGTAGGAGCGGCGGATGATGAATCGCCGCTATTTTCTTTCTTCTGCCATGGGTGCTGTTTCGCTGACCGCTTTCCGGCCGTCGCCGGTGGTGGCGGCGCTGGCGGCCAGCGACCGGTATCGTGAGGCGATTGGCATTCAATTGTACACATTACGCAACGAGATTGCGAAGGATGTGACGGGCACGCTGCGCGAAGTGGCCCGGGCCGGGTACAAACAAGTGGAGCCGTATCGTTCACCGCAGACGGCTGACATGATCAAAGCGGCCAAAGACAATGGTATGGCCGTGAACTCGATGCATTTCGACTGGAATACGGTAGTGGCACCGGCGGATGCGGCCATGTCCGACTTTCAGAAAACGGTGGACGAAGCCCGGGGGCATGGGCTGACGCATTTGGTGATTCCTTATCTGGAGGCTGGGCAGCGCGCCTCGCTGGACGACTACAAAAAACTCGCCTCACGGATGAATCAGGCGGCTGGGATGGCGCGGAAGGCGGGCGTGCAGCTGGCATACCATAACCATTCGTTCGAATTTGAGCCGATGGCTGGCGGAAAGACGGGGTTTGACGTCCTGATGTCCGAGTGTGCGCCGGAAATGATGTTTGAGT
>CAIWHS010000556.1 GCA_903912515.1 uncultured Planctomycetaceae bacterium | reverse complement strand
TTGGCCATCTTCCCTATCGGAAAAAGCTAAGCTTTGAACAGTGGGTTGGTGCCGCTGGATTAGACCGGCTTGGCAAAGCGAGGTGGCAGAAATCGGTTCACGATGTGGCAAACCGGTTACGAGACGCTTTTATTGCTGATTATGTGGTTCTGGGTGGAGGGAACTCCAAAAAACTTGACGAGATGCCCCTTGGTTGCCGCCTTGGTGATAACAAAAATGCTTTCTTAGGCGGTGAACGCCTTTGGGAGGGTGGCTTCACTCTCTAACAGCATGTATGGTTAGACTTTTTGGGTTGTTCAGCCAGAGTTCACTGCGACAAAAGCTTGATGGTGCAAGCTTGACCAAAACGGGCAAACCGAGCCAAAGCCAGCCTGTTCAATCAACTTAACCTCTTCGTCCCTTGTTAGCGGATACAGACTAGATTCGAATTCTTCACGAAAAGCAAACCAACGATCCGTAAGCAAGCCTCGGTTTTTAGCATAATCCCACCAGGCGCGCATCATTCTCGAGAATGCGGCCGATTTCTCCCAGCAGGCATCCATCAAGATCAAAGTTCCGCCTGGCGCCAGATTACTTTTAAGTGATTTCAAAAACTGCAATTTGGCATCCTGCCCTCTGAGAAAATGCATGACCAAGTTACAGGTGACAGCGTTCAATGGCCGGTCCAATACCACCTTGGTCACATCCCCAACCAACAACTTAACCGTGTTTGGAGCAGAAACCCCTTGAAGTTTTCTCTCAGCAATTTTGATCATTTGGTCCGACAAATCCACACCAATCAAACTCCAACCGGGCCTGACAGATGCAAATTCTAGTAACTCAGTTCCGGTGCCGCATCCCGCAACCAACAAGCTGCCATCGCGGCCCATTTGTTCAGAAAGCAACGAAATGCAAAGCGGGAAGTAACTATCATAACCGGGTATTATTTGTCGAATAAATTGGTCGTATTTGAGGCCATATTCGGCATCAAAATCAAACGCTTTTGCTGAACCCATTTTCATTTTTCAATCGTTATCGACAAAATTTCAACTTGACTTCCCAGAATCATAATTCACCAATCGGATAACAAACAGGTGCCTTAGCAACATAATCCAGACGGCCCAACTCTAGACATGCTTTTTCAAAATCACCAGAAGTGGCGGTATGAGTCATAATAACCATCTGAACCGAACCGCCAGCCTGGTCATCGGGAATTTCGTTTTGGATCACCGATGAAATACTGATGTTGTGCTTTGCTAAAACCCCGGCAATTCCGGCCATCACCCCGGGGCGATCGGACACTTGCAAACGCAGGTAAAAACGGCTACTAATCTCCCCTGGAGGCACCCGGCGCACTTGCATCCCATCCAGTCTCCACAAACGGCTAGTCTGGTATAGTGCAAAGCCTCGGCTAATGCCCAGGCTAATGATGTCGCCGACCACTGCACTGGCGGTAGGCATGCCGCCCGCTCCCAAACCGTAAAACAGGGTGTCACCAACCGCATCGCCAACCACCCGGATCGCGTTGTACGCTCCGCGGACTTGGGCTAATGGACTGGATTTCCTAAGCAAAACTGGTGAAACATGCATTGCCAGACCTTGCCCAGTATTCCAAGATTCGGCCAGCAATTTAATGGTGTAGCCCAACTCATCTGCATATTGGATATCCAATGGGTCAATTTGAACAATTCCCCGGCAGGGAATTGTTTCTAAACCGGCAAATGATTTGAAAGCAATTTGCGCCAAAACCATTAATTTGTGGGCCGCATCTGTGCCATCAACATCCAGAGTCGGGTCTGCCTCGGCATAGCCTAGTTTTTGAGCTGATTTCAGTGCAGACTGGTAATCCAGTCCTTCTTCGCACATTTTTGAAAGGATATAGTTACTGGTTCCGTTAAGAATTCCCTGAATGGCGACAATACGATTTGCAGCCAAGCCCCTAACCAGAGATCCAATGATTGGGATTCCCCCGCCAACGCTTCCTTCGAAAGCCAAGCAAGTGCCCGAGTCCCTGGCAGTTTGGAAAATTCTTGTACCGTGCTGGGCCAAGACTGCCTTGTTGGCAGTCACCACATCCTTGCCAGCCCTCAGCGCTCCTTCAATGGCACCCAAAGCCCAATCGCACCCGCCCACTAATTCAACAACCAAATCAATGGAGGGGTGATTGAGAATACCCGACAAATCGGTAGTCAAAAGATCCGATGGGATCCAAGAGTCTCTAACTTTTTCACGATCTTTGACCAGAATTTTGACCAACTCGATGGGCCTTCCACAGCGTTCGGTCACCCTT
>CAIWHS010000555.1 GCA_903912515.1 uncultured Planctomycetaceae bacterium | reverse complement strand
TATTGAGTCGAATAATCCTAATGTCGCAATTAAACAGAAGACTCAGATTGGGCGATGGACTTCATCCTGAAGTTCCGACGATTTTGAAGGTCGGTCGGTTTTTATTAAGGTTTCAGGCTGCCAAAGTCTGGCACTTAGCCAACACATGGTGAAGACTAGTTTAAAAAAAGGCGGCAGGTCGGGAAACTTGAAGAAAAAACGATGAGTTTTCTAATTTTACCGCTCACCGCCAGCTGGAAAATGATTTGGGGCGAATGAGATGATTGCGTTGGATCTGCGCTGCAAAAAAATTATTAAAATGAACCTAAATGGTTTTACTCAGCCACTTTGGGTAGTGATCGGGTTCTGTTTTCCTGATCAACCCGCGCAATGAAGGCTTCCAAAGTCAGGCTGCCCAAGTCTGCCCCACCGCGTTCACGGATGGCCACTGTGCCAGCTTGAACTTCCTTGTCGCCTACCACCGCCAGGTACGGAACTTTGTCCATAGCACCCAAACGCACCTTGGCACCCACTTTGTCGGGGCCCAAGTCAGCTGTCACGCGAATTCCAGCATCACGCAGCTTGGTTTCAACCTGCTTTGCATAATCAGTGAATTTTTCACTGACCGTCAGCACGCGCACTTGCTCGGGGGCAAGCCAAACGGGGAAAGCTCCAGCGAAATGCTCGATCAAAATACCCATGAACCGTTCCATCGAGCCAAAAGGCGCACGGTGGATCATCACAGGGCGGTGAGTCTTGTTGTCGGCCCCGGTGTATTCCAGGTCGAACCGTTTAGGCAGATTGTAGTCCAGCTGTACCGTACCCAATTGCCATTCGCGGCCAATGCAATCCCGCACCACAAAGTCGATCTTTGGGCCATAGAATGCGGCCTCGCCCTCTTCGGCTGTGTAACTCATGCCCAAAGATTGAACCACCCTTAGAAGCGAAGCCTCGGCGCTAGCCCAGTCTTCGTCACTACCCACATATTTGTTGGAATCTTTGGCACGCAGGCCAATGCGAACCCGGTAGTCAGTTAGACCCAAGGTTTTCAAAACCAGTTGCACCAACTCGATGTTGGAAAGCAGTTCTGATTCGACCTGCTCAGGAGTGACAAACAGGTGGGCATCGTCTTGGGTGAAACCGCGCACCCGGGTCATGCCGGAAAGCTCGCCAGTTTGTTCAAACCGATAAACAGTGCCAAATTCCGCCAAACGCACAGGCAAATCACGATAACTGTGGGGAATCGCCTTGTAGATCTGAATATGGTGCGGGCAATTCATCGGCTTGAGCAGGTAGCCTTCCTGCTGTTCAAGCCAAACCAGCAAGGCTTTGGCGCGGCCGGCAGTATCTTTGGCCTGTTTGTATTCGGGAATGTCAACCGAATGGATCTTCAGCAATTCAGAAACCAGCCCCTCGGCAGCCTCTACCTTTGCTTCCGGGCTGGTTGCCTCCGCATAGCCGGGAATCACCAGGCAGGCTTGCGACAAAAAGAGTGCCATGTCGCGTTCACGAGCGTCATCGAGAAGGCCAGCTTGCAGGCGATACTGGCACAGGTCCAAGGCGCTGGCGGCAGGATGCTGGTACAGCGGCGGGAATTGCGCGTCGCGGTAATAGGGGAAGTGGCCGCTAGTCCGGTACATGTCGAGTTTGCCGACATGGGGGGTGTAAACCGGGCTATAACCGCGACGGGTTAGTTCCTCGCGCAGGAACTGCTCGAGAATGCCACGAATCAGCGCACCGCGGGGCATCCACAAGATCAAACCGGAGCCAGCAAGTGGGCTGATGGTGAACAAATGCAGTTGCTTGCCCAGCAGGCGGTGGTCGCGCTTTTTGGCTTCTTCGAGTTGCTTGAGGTGAGCGTCCAAATCTTTTTGGCTGAAAAAAGCGGTGGCGTAGAGGCGTTGCAACTGTTGGCGCGATGAGTCGCCCTTCCAGTAGGCCCCGGCCAAAGACATGAGCTTGAACGCACCCACTTTGCCCGCATGGGGCAAATGCGGCCCGCGGCAAAGGTCGATAAACTCGCCCTGACGGTAAAAGCTCAGACTGTCCTGTTTGCAAAGCTCTTGGTCAATGTGTTCAACTTTCAGCTTCTGGCCCATGCCCTCCACCAAAGCCCGTGCCTCGGGGGTGGCCCGCTCAAATCGCTCGAAGGGCTCAGATTGCTTGACAATCTTCCGCATCTCTTCCTCAATCCGGGGAAAGTCTTCCTCTCGGATGGGGGTGGAGGATTCAATGTCGTAGTAGAAACCTTGCTCCAAAGCTGGGCCGAATGCCAGCTGGGAACCGGGAAACAAACGCAAAACTGCCCGGGCCATGATGTGCGCACAAGAATGCCGCAGCACCTCAAGGGACTCAGGATCACGGTCAGTCAGTAATTTGATTTTAAGGTCGGCCCTCTCGGGCAGAGGCATGGCAAGGTCGGTAACCTTGCCATCTACTACGGCTGCAATCGCAGCTTGGGCTAAGCGTTTGCCAATGACTTCCGCCAAATCATAGGCGGAAGAACCAGCTTGAAGAATTTTGGACGAGCCGTCCGGAAGCAAAACGGTAGGCATGGAGACACTACCTCATGTCAAACTTGAGGACGGCAACCAAATGAATAACCGGAATGAAAATAAAAGCCAGACCGGAAAAAGTCAGCAAAGACCGGTTGGGTCATTCGCCAACTTTTGGATCAATCACCAACATAAGGCAACAAAGCCAAGAAGCGTGCCCGCTTGACGGCATCTTTCACCGCGCGCTGGAAAGCGGCACAGTTACCGGAACGCTTGCGGCTAAACAGCTTTCCTTGGTTGGTGCACATCTTGCGAAGGGTGGCATAGTCCTTGTAGTCAACAAAAGCGGGCCGGGGGCAGCCCTCCTTGGTGCAGAACCGGCAGCGGTTTTTCTTAGCCATACCCTGCTTCTTGCGGACCATCGAGATTTCCTGCTTCGGCGTGTAATGGAATTCAAATTCAAGCCGTTACCCTAGCTTAGATGCGGTCGCTTTGTCAACGACAAGGGGCATCGGTTTCAGAAAGCTGGGGCTCCCAGTCGTCTTAAAGCGCTTTATTTGCCCATTTCTCCCATAGGCACTTCCGTTTTAGGGGGGCCAGCCTTACCTTCATTTGGGTCAATCCCCACCAAATTTGCCCGAGCCTGCTTTTCCAATTCCATGGCAATCGGGTCGCTAGGTTTGTTATCCAAGGCTAATTTGAAGGCCTGAACAGCCTCACCATACTTTTTCTCACGCATAGCGGCACGGCCTACGGCCATGGCCGATTCATAGGGGTCCACCGGATTGGCCTTTGGGTTGGCCAAAGCTATCGCCCGCGCCTTGGCCTGTTTGATCAAATTATTTGCACCAATGTCAGCTGGGCGCATGCGCAATGCCTGATCAGCCAGTTTTTCAGCTCCGTCTGGGTCCCTTTCCAGCAAGTTTCTAGACCGGGCTACAAGATCCTGAAATTTGGCTTCCTCCAAAAGGTCTGCAGTTTTTTGTTCGGGAAACAGCCGGACAGCCCCTTCCAGCATGAAGGCGGCTGGTCCATATTCCTTGCGGTTCATCATGGCGATCCCTTGCCTCAGGGCTTTTTCATAGTCGGTGGCCCGTTGGCCAAGCCGGTCTTTGGCGCTTCGGGCATCCATCAGCGCGCGCAGAGCAAAACTATCCCGACTGTTGGTTTGGCGCAGGGCATTTTCAAAGCACTCCACGGCGGCAATGGGGTTGTTGGCCGCCATGGCCGCCCTTCCCTGTGCCATGTACCCCAGGTATTTCGGGTCATTGCTCAACGGGTTGGCGATTCCCTGCATTCGGTTGACCAGTTGCTGAGCATCCGACATCAGCTTGCGGATGGTCCTGTCGTTTGGCGTCAGGTTGTCAGCATCCACCAGTAGAAAAAAACCCTCTTGCGGGTTGCCCTTGCTCAAAAGGTTTTTGGCCGCGACCACCAAGGCTTGAGATGTGCGTTCTACTTCGTTTTTGGTCTGACGCACCGCGTCTTGCATCCTTCCGGGTTCCTTTTCATCTGGCATCAGGCGGGCCGCCCTGGTGAAAGCGGCGCCCGCATCGTCGTAACGATGCTCGCGCAGCGCCTTGCGTCCATCATCTAGGTGGATCAAATACTGCAGGCGTTTTTCCCGTTCTTTTTCCTGCAAATCAAACCCTTTCACCGCCGCTTTTTTACCTTCCTGCGCTTCTAGATTGTCAGGCAAAACCGCCAAGACCACGGTGAAATCGCGCAATGCCTCACCCCAGCGCTCCGCCTTGAGATTATCCTGGCCGGCTTTGAGCCGCATCTGCGAGTTGGCGATTTCGAACTGCCGGTTTTCCAGTTTCAGTAGTTGCGCCATCTCCATATCAAGTCCGGGCGTTTCCGGGGCCAAAGCCCGGGCCCGTTCAAAATTCAGCCGGGCCTGCTGCGCGTCGCCTTTGTCCAGCGCTGCCTTTCCCTTGGCCATCGCCTCGGAAATGGTCGAAACGCGTTTTTCAAGGTCCTTTTTATCTTTTTCATGACGTACTTTTAGGTCCCCGTCCAGGGCCGATTTTTCACCTGTCGCCCGCGCGACGGCAATCAATTTATCCACACTCTCGGTCGGCATTTCCGCCGCCATCGCCACCGCCTTCCAAGCTTCCAATGCCCCCGGGTCGTTTGGTTGAAGGGCTTGGGCCTTTTCCAAGGCCTTTTTCAGACCTTCTTGGCGTTTGCGCTCCGCTTCCGCCAATTTGTCGCGTTCTTCCAATTGGCCAAGGAGTTCAGGGGCCAGCGCCTGCTTGCCTTCCGGACTACCAGCTTCTCCCGGTTGGCCTAGCACCATCACCAGCAAAAATAGGCTCAGCAACGCCCCAAAGGCGGCCAGGCCCAATAGCAACGCTCCGGTGGAGACCGAAGCCAGCGGATTACTACGGGCCCTTGGTTCCTTGGCTTGCACAGGCTGCAATGGAGCAAGACAATGCGGGCAATGCTTGGGTGCGGCACGCTCTGCTGGCAGGGCAATCACCATCCTGCATCCAGGGCAAACAATTTCGGAGAAGGACTTGGCCATGACGATGAAACCTCTCAAAGCCGATAGACAGTCATGGCATTCTAACGCTGAAATGCGATTGGTTTGCACCACAATTGTGGCCCAAGAATTTTTATCGCCCTGCCTGTTTGGGGCCTAAATTGCTAGAGGACAGAGAATATTGCAAAGAAATCCAAGGCCCATCAGCCAAAAAACGCAAACCATCCAAATTTCCCAGTGCCTGTTTTTGTTGAGCTTCCAAGGCCTTTTCCACACGGGTCGATTCCCCAGGACTTGCGCATTCGACTTCGGCCCGCATCACCAACCTTTCAGGCTGGTCTTCCAACCAGACAACCCAGGTTAAAGCTTTGGGAAACAAAGCCGTAACCGGCTTCCCAAGCGCCCCACTTGCGCCAAGCTGCCAAAGTTGACTGCCAATGCCTTCAGGCCAGGGAGTTCCAACTCCGGCAGCCCACACCAAAGCTTGTGAAGGCAATCGGTTTTGAACCACCAACGCAAGGCCCGGTGCCCATCCAGCCTGGCCGCTTTGGGAAGCCTGGATTATTTGAACAGCTTGGCTGTTTTGAACAACATGGCTGCTTTGGGTGTCTTTTGAAACATCCCGGTTCCAAAACCAGACATCCTGTGAAAAATGCCACCCCTGAGGCAGGGCCGACCCTGTTGCAAAATCAGCAACAACTGTGAGTGACTCACCCGGAACATGCCAACCTGCGGCCCATTGCCCGGGTTTTGCCGTTGCTCCTGGGCCCGCTAGGCCATTGGGTAGGACTTTTTGCAGAGATTGCAGGTATTTTTGCCACCCGGGCCTGCCTGCAAGTACCTGATGGGTATTGCCAGGCAATAAGTTCAATAGGCCAGCCTCGGGCAGGCTGGTGGCGGGGACATCCCTGGCACGCCTTGACCGTACAGTGTTGATGGCGCCCGCCAAAGTGACCAAAGCAGCCAGTGCCATGCACCCCAGCACCACGATCAAAGTGTTGCCAAACCGATGATTGCCAGCATTTTCAGAGGGTGTTTCAGCCATTCCTTTCAGTGTATTGGTTCCAAATGGTTGTTTTTTGTTGAAAAAGTCCAAACATCATCCGGCAAATGCCCCAACTCTGTGCTGGTTCGCTAAAATTAAAAGGATATTCCCGTGGGAGGCAAGCATGGCTGTTCAAATGGAATTGCGACGGATTGTTGTCAATGAACTTCAGGACGGCCACACTCTCCTGCTAAAAGAGGTGGATGGCGACCGCTGCTTTTCCATGGTGGTTGGCCTGTTTGAGGTGCGAAGCATCGATTTTCGCGTGCGCAAGGAGCAGTCGCCTAGGCCTCTCACGCACGACCTTCTCAATCTGGTCATTGAAGCCTTGGGTGGCGAATTACAAGATATTCTCATCAGTGAAATGCGCGAGCAAACCTACTTTGCCCGGGTTCGAATCCGCAAGGATGGGGAAATAATTGAGGTCGATTCCCGCCCAAGCGACGCGATTGCTTTAGCTGTGACCGCTCAAGTGCCGATCTATGCCTCGGAAGATGTGATTGAGGAAGCCTCCGGGGCATAAAAACTCCAAGGCATTACCCAATTAAAACAGGGCTCGGGGGAGTCTTGGGTTATTTGGGTAGCTTGAAAGACTTCGCTGCCTTGGCTCGCGCTTGAAACCAAGCAAGAATTTGCCCTAAATCCAAACTAAATTCGGTGCCGCTTTCGGATACCGGAATTGGGGTGGAAACCAAGGTGAGCCCAAAGGTATACCCGCCCCTCCGGGGGGCTCGCGACCGGTCTGGCGACCTGCGATCACCCTAACTAGTGAACGATTTTCCGGGGGTTTTCATGCCTGTCGCCACATCCGCACGCGTGCATCCCACAGCGATCATCTCCCCTCAGGCTTACATTGGGGAAGATTGCGAGATTGGGCCGTTTGCGGTAATTGAGGGCCGCGTCACTTTAGGCGCCCACTGTGTTATCCGTCATCATGCAACCCTCATCGGGCCCATGGAGATGGGTGAGGGAAACACCGTCTTTGGTGGGGCCATTTTGGGTGAGTTGCCTCAGCACCTGAAATTCAACGGCGAAGAAACCCGCGTGGTCATAGGCGACCACAATGTTTTTCGTGAAAATGTCACCGTCCACCGTGGCACCACCGGCCGTTACGAAACCCGAATCGGTAACAACAACTTCCTGATGGCTGGCAGCCATATCGCTCACGATGCGATCGTGGGCAACCACTGCATTTTGGCAAACAACGCGCTAGTGGCTGGCCACTGCATTCTGGAAGACTATGTCTACATGTCGGGAAATTCTGCCCTGCATCAGTTCTGCCGCATGGGGCGTCTTTCATTGCTCAGCGGTTGCTCCGCCAGCACGAAAGATGTGCCCCCCTTCACCATCCAGCAGCACATCAACCATGTGTGTGGCGTCAATGTGGTGGGCATGCGCCGGGCCGGCATTCCCGCCGCAGGGATTGATGCGATTCGCCGGGCGTACCAATTGATTCACCGCACCGAAAAAACCTTGCCTTCAGCGCTGATGCAGCTTGAGGCCGACTTGGGTGATGTCGATGTGGTGGTTGAGATGATCAGCTTCATCCGCGAATCGAGTCGCGGTATCAACATTGCCGACACTCACCACGGCCTGAGCGGCAACCGCCACGCCGCCTGAGC
>CAIWHS010000554.1 GCA_903912515.1 uncultured Planctomycetaceae bacterium | reverse complement strand
CCAATGCCCCGGGCAAACAGCTTGCGCCCCACACCGGAAGGGCCAACAAGCAGGCTTGCGTGACCTAGCTTTCCCGCGGCAAGGGTATTTGAAATAACCCGTTTTGGGCCCGAATGCCCCACCAGTCCAACACCTAAATCATCCATGGACCAAGCCTATGGCATGGGGCCAACAAAAGAACTCAGAAGGGCGCCTATTCATTAAACGCATTGCAAATTTCCTGTCTAATCCGCGAATGAACTGTGAGCCGATCCCCTTCGGCTGGAATAATTCGAATGGTTTCAGGATTCTTGGAAGCTTCTTGCAAAAAACCATTACGAACGGAATCGAAATAGGCATTTCCCCTAGATTCCATTCGGTCTCGAATGCCGTTAAGACGCCCCATGGAAACATTCACAGCAAGGTCCAAAACCAAAATTAGTTGCGGAAGCAGGTCGCTAGCAGCAAAAAGGCCGGCCTGCCAAATTCGATCAACATCCAGTCCGGCTCCATAGCCTTGGTAGGCAATAGTTGAAAGTAGGTAACGATCCAAAACCACATCCCTACCTTCTTTCAGTGCAGGGCGGATTACCTCTTCCAGCATTTGTGCTCGAGCAGCGAAAAATAGGGCCATTTCGCATCCCGTAGCCATATTCCCTTTATATTCGAGAAGCAATCTTCTGATTTCCAATCCTAACCCGGTCGACCCCGGATCCCGGGCAAATACAACTTTTCGGCCTAATCGCTCCAGCCATGAAACCAAGAGCTCGCACTGGGTGCTTTTACCAGTTCCATCCAAGCCTTCCAGGCACAAAAATAATGGTCGAGGAGGTAAAACCATGGGTAAGTCTCAAACCACTTCCAAATGAATTTGGGACTGCGTCGCAATTTTCACACTGTTAAGCAACTCATCGACCGTATCACCGGCATGGTAACTGGAGCGAACAAAAGGGCCTGAAGCGACATGGGAAAAACCCATCTTTTCAGCCAGTGCCTTTAATTCGTCAAATTCCGCTGGATGGGCATATCGAGCTACTGGAATATTGTTTGCAGTAGGAGCTAAATATTGACCTAGGGTCAACATATCGCAACCAGAGGAACGCAAGTCGGCAAAAACGTCAAGCAATTCATCATTCGTTTCACCCAAACCAACCATCAACCCACTTTTTGTCAATCCTTCAGGGTAGCACCTCTTAGCATGCTTTAATACTTTCAGGCTGCGCAAATAATCTGCTTTACCCCTAGCTCTGCGATAAAGACGCGGGACGGTCTCCATATTGTGGTTAAAAACCTCTGGTCGGGCCGACATAACCTCCTCAACTGCATTCAAGTTGCCAAGAAAATCAGGGGTCAACACTTCAACCGCGGCACCTATTTTTTCCCGGATAGCTTCAATACATCTACGAAAATGATTCGCACCACCATCTGGCAAGTCATCTCGGGTAACCGAGGTAATCACCACATGACGCAGTCCAAGGGTTTTTGCTGCTTCAGCCAAGCGATTTGGTTCATCAGCCTCTACAAGTTCGGGCTCGCCCTTGGGCACCGAGCAAAACCCGCAAGGCCTTGTGCAGTGGTTTCCCAGAACCATAAATGTTGCCGTGCGGCGAGAATAGCATTCGGGTCGATTGGGACACTTAGCACTTTCACAAACAGTTACTAGGCGCAAATCCGTAACCAAATTTTCTGTGAAAAAACTCTCATTACCTTTTGGCAATGGCCTTTTCAACCAATTGGGAAGGCGTTTATGGTCCCCCCTGGAGCCTATAGGCCCAATCATTCCTAATTCCACAGCCTGGCGCATAAGTTTCCCTGCCAATCTGTCCCATCACGACCCATTATTTAATTGTAATAGAAATCCGTATCTGAGACGCTGTCTTAAGGTTCTAAACCGGTTGATTCTAAGGAATCTCCCTGCAATCATTGAGGTTGTTCCATTTTTTAAGAATTCATTTTTAGGAGCCGTAAGGATGATGAATTTTTCAAATTTTGCGATTTGGACAGGACTAGCCGCTTGTACATTGGCAATTTCAGCTTCTAATGCACCACAAGAAAACAATCCGTTAGTAATCATGGAAACATCCATGGGACCAATCAAAATTGAACTTTATTCCGAAAAGGCTCCAGTAACCGTTAAAAATTTCATCGATTATGTCGAAGCAAAACACTATGACGGCGTGATTTTCCACAGGGTCATCCCAAATTTCATGATACAGGGTGGCGGATTTGAGCCGGGTATGAAAGAACGAAAGACAAAACCACCGATTGTCAACGAAGCAAAGAATGGATTGGAGAACAAGCGTGGAACGCTTGCCATGGCAAGAACCCCCGAACCAAACTCGGCTTCCAGCCAGTTTTTTATTAATGTGGCTGACAACGCATTGCTTGACAAATCCAGATCGCGGGACGGCGTTGGCTATTGCGTATTTGGGAAGGTAATTGACGGCATGGATGTTGTTGACAAAATCAAAGCTGTTAAAACCGGCAGAGTCGGCCCCCATGGCGATGTTCCCGAGGAAGATGTGCTGATTAAATCGGCCAAGGTTGTCAAGTAGAGGTTGGGCGTTTTGATTACATAGACATTGGATATAAACTTAGAAAGGCATAGTGTTAAAATGGCAGATAAGGTTATTCTTGAAACCACATTAGGCAAAATCGAGTTGGAATTGGATTCAACCAAAGCACCCAACACAGTTGCCAATTTCCTTTCATATGTTGATGAAGGTTTTTATGATGACACTGTATTTCACAGGGTTATTTCTAATTTCATGATCCAAGGTGGTGGTTTTTCACCCGGAATGAAACAAAAAGCAACGAAAGGCAATATAAAAAACGAATCATCCAATGGATTAAGCAACCAACAGGGAACCATCGCAATGGCGAGAACCCCTGACCCACATTCAGCCTCAAGCCAGTTTTTTATTAATATCAAAGACAACCTGTTCCTTGATAAGGCCCAAGCTGCAGATGGCCATGGATACTGTGTATTTGGCAAAGTTGTCGCCGGGAAGGATGTGGTGGAAGCGATTAAAGCCGTTCCCACCGGGAATAAGTCAGGCCATTCCGATGTACCGACATCCGATGTAAAAATTATTAAAGCCACTAGAGCTTAATTTTCAATAAACATTTGGCACTGAGCGGTGATCGGGTTATACCAACACCGCTCAGTTTTTAAAAAATCAAGGCTTGAAACGAACTTCTTTCAATATCAAAATCT
>CAIWHS010000553.1 GCA_903912515.1 uncultured Planctomycetaceae bacterium | reverse complement strand
TGCCGCAAAGAGATGTGTGCGGCCACCATGTTGGGCAAATATTTCAGGATCCAGAGAGGAACCATCGAGGAGCTATTTTTGCCTAGCTCTGCGGCGTCGTATCCGCCTTCTTGGCTGCATGCTTGCGAAAGCATGGGGGCTATTTCAGGCAGGTCGATAGGCACCATGCCGGTGCCCATGACCACTCCGAGTCTTTCAGGGTTGATGAGGTTGCAATTGAGGCCGCTGTCTTTCATGGCCAAGTGAGCTGCTACCACGCCAAATCGTGCGGCGCGGCCCATAATTCTCAGGCTTTTGCGGTGTTCGGTAGGAACGGCTTCCATCAGGTCGAGGTCTTTGACCTCGGCGGCAATTTTCGTCGGATGGTTGGAGGCATCGAAGGTGGTGATGGGGCCTACCCCACTCCGCCCCTCAACGCATGCGTCCCAAAAGGCGTCTTTGCCAACACCATTGGGAGCAACAACACCAAGACCTGTGACTGCAACGCGTCGCATAGGATGGACAGCCCTGCACTTGGGAAAGGGGAGAAGCCCTTTTCCCTCCTATGGCTTGAGGGAGCTATCCTGCCCCACGCAAACCGCTTCAAACCTTGCTTCCTGCCCGAGGGTCTCAAATCATCAATTATTCCCTGCCTATTTAAGTTACTCCTTTTACTTATAGTATGCCAACTGGCCATGAGTCAAAATTCCACCTACCACATTATGTCGATCAATCTAGACCGCATTTTCGTCACAATCCGTACATTTTTCCATAAATCCTGCTGCCTGAAGCCTCGATCGGTTCTAATTAAACAACTGACGCATTCGGCAGTTAGGGTTATTTTAATCCACTGGTCCTTTTCTACGCTGAAAATATACATTCCTATATTTTTAAAGGTTTTGATATGAAAAATTACAAATGGTTTGGCCTGGGTGATGTAAATGCTTTTTTTGGTTTGACGCTAGATAATGTTGCTGTCTTGTTGATTTTGGTGACCACGATCACCTCCTCTGTTCCTTGGTTGGAGCAAAAACCAGGGAATCGATCATTTTCACCTGATTTTGTCATTAGCCACATGGTTCCTGGAACCGCCATCGGCGTTTTGCTGGGGGATTTGGTCTACACCTGGATGGCCTTCAGGCTGGCAAGGAAAACCGGGAACCAGGAAGTGACGGCAATGCCTTTGGGGTTGGATACGCCCAGCACCTTTGGCATGGCTTTTTTAGTGTTGTTACCAGCACTTCAGCAGGCCTCCAATCCGGAAAATCCTTTGACATTAGGCGAGGCCGAGCCCTCGATGCGTTTCGCTTGGCATGTGGGTTTGATGGTGTTGCTGATGATGGGCGTGGTCAAGTTGGTGCTGGCGCCCCTTGGCAATCAAGTTAGGCGGTTTGTACCAAGAGCCGGCCTTTTGGGGAGTCTGGCAGCGATAGCCCTGGCGTTGATCGCCTTTTTGCCTTTGGTGAACGATGGCATCGCGAGTGTGCCACTGATTGGCATGGTGGTGCTGTCGATTGTGCTTTTTTCCTTGGTGGCCCACCAGCGTTTGCCATTCGGTATTCCCGGCGCCCTTGCGGCCTTCACGGTTGGACTGATCATCCATGGCGTCGGTATGGCTGTCGATTCACTCACCGGGGCCAAGCTGGTTCCTCCCCTTGGTTTGCCGTCGCAGCACGGCATGGAGCTGTTTGTGTTTTGGCCCTTTGGAGCCGAGAACGGCGCATGGTGGGGACAAGTTTGGGCAGAGGCTTTGGGGCGCTTGCCTGTGGCCTTGCCTTTCGCCTTGGCCACAGTTGTGGGCGGAATCGATTGCACAGAGAGCGCCGCGGCCGCTGGTGATGAATATGACACCACGCATGTGCTTTGGACCGAGGCCATTGCCAGCCTTTTGGCCGGGGCGCTAGGAGGGGTGATCCAGACAACTCCCTATATCGGCCATCCGGCATATAAGAAAATGGGTGGGCGAGCAGGGTACACATTGGCCACCGCGTTGTTTATTGGTGTGGCCGGGCTCTTGGGTTGGTTTGTGATTTTGGAGTCGATTCCTCGCGGTGCCCTTTACCCCATTTTGGTTTTTGTGGGTGTGGAGATAACGGCGGTTTCATTCCAAGCCACTCCTTCCCGTCACCATCCGGCTTTGGCTTTGGCCATGTTGCCAGCGCTGGCGGTTGCGGCGCTACTGTGTATCAAGGGTGTTTTTGGTCCATTTGCCCC
>CAIWHS010000552.1 GCA_903912515.1 uncultured Planctomycetaceae bacterium | reverse complement strand
TTCCGCCGCGCACGCTGGTGAGGCGGGGGCTGAGGCCAGTGACCTGCATGGCCTTTTGCGCCAGAGGGATGGCCTGGGGAGCTTTTTCCATGCCGTCTGCCATGTTGCGGTATTGCGGCTTGATGTTGATTTCAATGCGGCCCGAGGGGAAATCAGCCTCAATCGAGCGGGCAATGGATCTGAGGAGTTCTGCCTGCTCAGCCAGTTTGGCGGTTTTGAAATCGCGTAACAGTATGGCAACACGCACACGGTCGACTCCACCTTCAATTTTGTAGGGGTGCAAAAATCCCTTGTTGCCTTCGGTTGTTTCGGGGGCCATTGAACGCGGCAGGCGTTCCAGAAGCATTCCAGCCATGCGCAACGCATTGGTCATGCGATCTTTGGCAATGGCAGGGTGGATGTTCACCCCGTGAACGATCACCTCGGCCAGATCGGCCGAGAAGGTGGCAGTGTCAATTTCACTGGTACCACCACCATCGAGTGTGTAGGCCCAGTCTGCCCCCAGGTGTTGAATATCAAGGTGGTCAGTACCCTTGCCTATTTCCTCGTCACAAGTGAGGCACAGGCGGATGGTGCCGCGCGGGAGGTCGGGTTTTTCCAAAAGGCGGTGGGCTGCTTCAATAATTACAGCGACTCCGGCTTTGTCATCAGCTCCTAGCAAAGTGCTGCCATCGGTAGTGATGATAGTCTTACCCACCATTGCGGCAAGTTCGGCGGATTTGGCGGGGTCGAGGGTTAGGCCGGGCTTGCCCGGAAGCGGGATTGGTTCGCCTTGGTAGTTTTCGTGAACCATTGGCTTCACATTGTTACCGGTGGTTTCAGGCGAGGTGTCCAGATGGGCGATCCAGGCTACCACGGGGCCAAGTTTGGCTTTCACACCAGGCAGGGTTGCGAAAACGATGCCCTTATCGGTTTGCTCCACATCGATGGCTCCCATGGCCCTTAGTTCAGCGGCTATCAGCTTTCCCAGGACCAATTGGCCGGGGGAGCTGGGATAGGTAGTGGATGTGTCGCAAGCTGTGGTGTCAATCTGCACATAGCGGATAAAACGGTCCAAAAGGCGTTGAGCAGAATGGTTCAAGGCTATCTCCCAAATAAGAAGTTATTCAACGCCCTTTTTGGGGCATAGAGGGGCAAGCTGGCAGGTATCGCATTTTGGATTGCGCGCATCGCAAACCGCACGACCATGGTCAATAATTCTCAGACATCCTACCGTCCATTGTTCTGGGGGCCATAACCCCATCAGGACCTTTTCCACTTTTACCGGGTCATTGTGATTTGTCAGTCCCAATCGGCGGGAAAGACGGCCAACATGGGTGTCAACCGTCACCCCGGGGATACCAAAGGCGATTCCCAAAACCACATTCGCTGTTTTGCGCCCCACCCCGGGAAGGGGTACCAACTCTTCGAGTGTTTTGGGCACATAGCCATCGTGTTTTTCAACGATAACCTTGGCGCAAGCGACAATGTTTTTTGCCTTGTTACGGAAAAAACCGGTCGATTGAACCAACTTTTCCACCTCAGCAAGGTTGGATGTTGCCATGGCCTGCACGGTTGGAAAACGCTGAAACAGGCCGGGAACGACCAAATTTACCCGGGCATCGGTGCACTGGGCAGATAGTATGGTTGCGACCAAAAGTTGCCACGGGCTTTCATAAGCCAAGGCACATTTGGAATTGGGGTAGAGTCGGATTAGCTCAGACATAACTTTGTTGGCTCGCTCTCGGCGTTTTGCCTGGCTTTCCCGCATGAATGCTCTCCGTTGGCCTTGGGCCCGGGAAGGGCCCTTACAAGGTATGATGGGGGATGAATGCGGCTCAGGAAAGATGACCCCTAGGTTAGTTCAGCCGGAAGGAGGCCGTGGATGCGGCAGGTGGGTTCAACTGACGAGGCTGCCAAGGCAAGCCGATTTGCAGATTACCTTCTCACTCAAGGGGTGGAAACCAAAGTGATGCCGTCGAAAGGCGGTTGGGATGTTTGGGTGGTGGAAGAAGACCAAGTACCCAAAGCTCGGAAATTGTGGGCTGGGTTCAATTCTGATCCCATGAACCCGATTTACTCGCAAGCAAGTAGCGAGGCCCGCAAGTTGCGGCTTCAAGAGGAGCGAGACGAAAAAGCCTACGAAATCAGGCAGGCCTCCTTTGACCGTAAGGTTTCAAGTGGCGGGGCGGTGCGTGCCCCAGTGACAGTATTTTTGGTGGTCGCCTCGGTTGGGGTTTATTTGCTGGGAATGACGGGAGACAAGGGTAATGTGCGCAATGCACTTTGGTTTGCCGCACCCCCAACTGAATTGACCATGGGCATGGCCAAGCCCGAATTGGGTGAACCTCCAGGGAGTTTAATTAGGGGCCCTTTAGCTTCCGTGGCGAAGGGAGAAGTGTGGCGCCTGATCTCTCCCATCTTTATCCATATGGATGGAATTCATTTGCTTTTCAACATGTTGATGCTGACAAGCATCGGTACCGCTGTGGAAAAGGTGATGGGCACTTGGCGTATTGCCCTGATGGTGCTGGTGCTTGCGGTTTTTTCCAACTGTGCCGAGGCATTTTTTGGTCCCAGCCTGAAGTTTGGAGGCATGTCTGGTGTGCTTTATGGGTTGGC
>CAIWHS010000551.1 GCA_903912515.1 uncultured Planctomycetaceae bacterium | reverse complement strand
GTCCGGGTTATGAAGTTCGAGACTTTTCTATAACCCCAGGGTCGCGCGACTTTGAGACTCCCGAGAGTCGGGGTGCCAAAGGCAGAAAAAGCACCCAAGACGTTTCGCGCCTGGGTTGGTAGAGACATCGCGCCGGAGAGAGTTTGAGACTGGGCAAGTGCGGTAAAACCCTGGAAAATACTGCGTAGAAACGCAAACAGGCCGACGTTTTGAGGCGTCGGCCTGTTGGTATAACCGGAGGGTCAAACTGAGTTCGATTTCCCTTATTCAGTTGCGGCGGCAGGATTTGAACCTACGACCTCCAGGTTATGAGCCTGGCGAGCTACCACTGCTCCACGCCGCGATCCGGTGCATTGACTGCACTCTTCCATACTAACACCGTTTTTCATTCTGGCAACCTGTATGGCCTACTTTCCCGGGTTTTGCCGGTTCTTCCCGTGTGCAACCGGTATCTTTCACCGCGCTTTCCCTTGGAAAAGTACAATCTTTGCGCCATGCTGGAAGGTTGGGTCCTCTTTTCTTCCGGGGCGCGCCGTGCCTGTTCGAATCCCTGCTCCTGCTAATCAGAAGCGCCAGTGGCGTCCCCGTATGTGGCACGGCAGCCATGCCTTCGCATGGTGGCGCATGCTCGCCAAAAACGGCCTGGCCATTCACCCGAAGTACTTTGGCATCTCTCTGGTGACCACCGTCACCACCGCAATCCACGCCACCATCCGCACACTGCAGCAGGCAACTGCAGCCTCAAAGGCCGCACAAACACCCCTCTCCCAAGATCCTCTCTTCATCATCGGCCACTGGCGCACCGGCACCACGCTGCTGCACGAACTGTTCATCGAGGATCCACGCCACAGCTATCCCACCACCTACAGATGCATGGATCCCAACCATTTCCTCCTCACGGAAAATGCCTTCAAACCCTATCTGAATTTCATGCTCCCCAGCCAACGCCCCATGGACTCAATGGCCACCGGCTGGGAAAAACCTCAAGAAGATGAATTCGCCCTCGCCATGCTGGGCGCTCCTTCGCCCTATTGGAGCATCGCCTTCCCCAACCTGCAGCCACAGGACACCTTGGCCTACGAAGTGGAAAATCTGCCACCCAACGAACGCAAGCGCTGGGAACGGGTTTTCTTGAGCTTTTTGCGGGAATGTGCCTGGGCGGCACCCCCCCGTGAACGCCGCATGGTTCTCAAAAGCCCTACCCATTCCTGGCGCATCCCAACTCTGCTCAAGCTTTTCCCCAAGGCCCGTTTCGTCCACATTGTCCGCGACCCCTATGTCGTTTTCCCCTCCACCGTCAACCTTTGGCGCAGCCTACAATGCACCCACGGCCTGCAAATTCCCAATCTCGAGTCGATCGAGGAACAGGTCTTTGGCACCTTCTCCTGGATGTACAACCGCCTCGAAGCCACACGCCATCTGGTACCCCAGGGCCAATTCGCCGAAGTCCTCTACGAAGACCTGGTTGCCAACCCCTTGAGCCAAATGGAAAGGCTCTACCACGAACTCGATTTGGGTGGCTTCGATGTCGCCGGCCGCCACATCCAAGGCTACCTCGACAGCCAAAAAGGCTACGAAACTAACAAATTCAAGCCCTTGCCCACCGATGTTGAGGCCGATATCTCGCGCCGCTGGGGCGATGTGATCGATCGCTACGGCTACCCCCACCGTGGCCAAAGTCACCCAGCCCCCTAAGAATGTAATTTGCCAACAGCACCAAGTTTGTGCCGCTTCTAGTGAACCGGCATTGCCCGTGCATCTAAATAACTCGCCTTGACTGGCGGGTCTGAGGGTTTGCCATGAGCGTGACCGTGACTTTCAAAGGTGGCCCAGTCCAATTGGCCGGCAAGCAACTGACCGCTGGCGACAAAGCACCCGATTTCAAGTGCCTCGGTGCCGGACTCGCCGCTAAATCTCTCGCAGACACAGGCGCCAAGGCCCGGCTCTTCAGCGTGGTCCCAAGCCTCGATACCCCCGTTTGCAGCGTTCAGACTAAAAAATTCTCCGAAGCTGTCGCCAGCTTGGGCGATAAAGTCGCTTGCTACACCGTCAGCCTCGACCTGCCATTTGCCCAAGGACGCTTCTGCGAAGCAGAAAAAATCTCTGGTATGCACAATCTTTCCGATGTGCACGACCATTCATTTGGCAAAAACTACGGCGTACTAATCGAAAGCCTGCCCCTCAAACTGCTCACCCGAGCAGTCTTTGTGGTAGACAAGCATGGCGTAGTGACATATGCAGAATATGTCCCAGAAGTTACAAATGCCCCCAACTACGATGCAGCACTTGGCGCCCTCCAAGCCGCCGCCGCCTAAAATCTCTTAATCTGGGAACGACAGAAAGTAAATTATTTTTAAAAATGGGCAGGTTGGGATGATTAATCCGAACCTGCCCGCTGTATCGAGCTAGCAGCCGTCAGATTTTAAAGATTCACTCAAGGCTGATTGCAAACACCAAGCGTATGATTCTACCGTGAAGGGGATGCCGGGCCCCTTGGGCGCCACATTGTCCGTGGTGCCTCTGCTTGGGTCCTTTGGGATATTATCTAATAGCGATCGCTATCCAGATTAAATCCCATCACGGTGGAGATTTTTAAAATGAACCGTATAAATGCCGCACGCAAGGCATTGATTACCAGCCTCAGCCTGGCGGGTTTGATCGCCGCATGCACCCCCGCTGGCGCCGCATGGAACAATGTGTTTCAGGTCACCTGCAACACCTGCCAAACTCGCACCAACACTTCCTACTACTCGCCTGCGCCAGTTCCTGTCGCCGCTGCGCCAGCCACCATTCCCAGCAACACCCAGCAGTGCAACACAAGTTATGTGCAGCGCAGCTACTACGAGCCTGTAACCTCGTACGAGCGCAAAAGCTACTACGAGCAAGTGACCACCAACCACACCAGCTACTACTACGAGCCGGTCACCACCACTCGCACCAGCTACTACTACGATCCATGCTCCTGCAGCTACAAGCCCCAATGCAGCAAGGAAACCAGCTACTCCCTCAAGGCACAACAATGCCCGCAAACTAACTATGTCGAACGCACTTACTTACAACCGGTGACCAGCTACCGACAGGCCTATTACTATCAACCTGTCACACAATGCTGCACAACCACCATGGGTGATCCCGTCGCCGCTCCCGGTGGTGCTCCCATTTCTGTTCCTGGTGCCGTAGCCCCAGCCGCCGCCCCTATGACTATAAGCCCGGCACCCGCACCCGTTGGCATGCCCGGTTCCACCAATCAACCACTTCTAGCTCCCGTTACCCCTGCTCCAGCCACACCAGGTGTTGTCGAGCAGCGTACTCCTGGCGTTTCCTACAACCCCTTAGCAGCCCCAATGAACCCGGCCCCCTTGTCCCCCGTTCGCCCCTCCGCTGTGCGTCCAGACCGTCTCACTTCCATCCCCGGCGCCTCTGCCAGCCCAGTCCGAGGCCAGGTTCTTTCTCCCAACACCCAACCCCTGTCCAATGCTCAGGTGACTTTTGTCCCCATGGAGCAAACCGGTACCAACTTGGTTGCCCAAACCGACAGTTTTGGCCGATTCCAGGCCGATCTGCCCTCCGGCGTCTACCAAGTTTACCTGCGCTGCGGCCAAAATGATGCCAAGGCACAGCTGGCTCAAACTGTTCGCCTTTCTGGCAACAATGACATGCTTCGCTTGGTCAGCCGATAAGTTTTACCCATCTCAAGCTTGACAACTCTAGCGGTTATTGGGCCTAAGAACGGTAAATTTCAGTTGAAGATTGATCCCGGTGAGCCACTTGGCCTCGCCGGGATCTTGTTTTTTCGGTTAGAATATCTCTTTCCCGGGCGCGGCGTTTCCGCGCGCATCCCCCGCCAGAGCGGTTGATTACCT
>CAIWHS010000550.1 GCA_903912515.1 uncultured Planctomycetaceae bacterium | reverse complement strand
GTTGCCGGATACATAATAAGCGTAAACCACTGTTAATTTTGCGGCGAATTTTTCATTTGCCCCAAGACTATAGCCGGAATTATTAAACAATGTGCTTGCCTGGTTAGCGGTGCTGTAATCCCAATTGAGATTTTGCATAACCACAGAGGGCTGGATGGTGAATTTTGTCATGTTGAAAAAATTTGAGTAAGCGGTGAAGGTGTTGCTGTTACTAGTATCAACTTTCCCCCATTGAACATCAATTCTTTTAATCATGCAAATCGTATTGTTGATGTTTGAATTTTGCCGGTTACTCCCAAACCTGAAACGGTGGCTGCCGTGCCGAGAGCGATCGACCCTTCGATTGTAAGGCTTGGCTTTCCGGCGACCTGTCCCCAAGCGGAGTTTTGAATGAGAGGAAAAAGTAGCAGCATTGCAATTGTCTTTAGTAGTCTCTTCATGGGTGAGATTCCTGTTTTTTTTGCCCAAATGGTATCGTTGTGATTGGCCAAGCAAGAGGTTACCGATCTGAAATAAATTGTCAACTTAAAAATTGAAACGAGGCCCGAAAGCCCTAGCACTCCGAATGGAGGTAAACCTGGCCGCCAGCCTGAGGAGTTCTTTCCTTCGCGTGGATCGAGATAACGCAAGCAATTTTTGTCAGGGCCAAATTCAACTTTTACAAATGGTAACCCTTCAGCCGACTGCCGTGATTTTTGCTGGCAAAGGTGGCAGTTGCCCTGATCGTACGTACGACTTCAAAGCATCCAGACGAACCCGCCTCTTTGATCCGGGCGATTGCGTTATTGTACGTATCCGTCCGGCGAAAAACCTTCTTTGTACGCCTGTTAGCCTTGTGGTTTTTCGGAACCACGAGGAGATTCGGCAATGAGGAGCAAGCGGAGTGTAAGGCTGGAAGCGAAGTGGCGAGAGATTGTTTCGGGGCATCCGGGTAGTGGCCAGACAATCCGGGCGTACTGCAAAGGCCGCCATGTCACCGAGGCCTCCTTTTACTTCTGGCGCCGTGAGCTGGAACGCCGGGCGCAACCTCTGGCCGTCAGTCCCCGTTTGATCCCGGTCCGGGTTCTGCCGGGTCCCGCCCTGCGGGTGCAGGTGCGTTGCCCCTCGGGTCATGTGGTTCGACTTTCCAGTCCTGACGGTTCGCTCCTTTCCCATCTGTTTCGGGCACTGAACGGAGGCGGGACATGCTGAACCACGCCACGGCCCAGATCTTTGTCTGCCTGGATCCGGTGGACATGCGGAAGAGTTTCGACACGCTGGCCCAGGTGGTGCGGGACCATTTTGGCCGTGACCCGCTGTCGGGAGCCTGGTTCATTTTCCGGGGCAAGGCCCGGGATCGCCTGAAGATCCTTTACTGGGATCGGGACGGTTACGCGATCTGGCAGAAGCGGCTGGAGGCGGGCACCTTCCAGTTCCCGGCCAACAGTGTGAATCAGGGTTGTCTGGAGATTCAGTCCACCGACCTGGCGCTGATTCTTAGTGGCATCGATCTGGATTCGGCGCGGCGGCGGAGGCGATTCGCCTTGCCGGACCGGCGGGCGGTTTGATCCTTGGAAAAAACATGGAATGAGGTGGACACTGCCGATCCCTTTTTGCATTTTATCTAAATGCACCCATCACCAGCCCTACCTATCGCAGCCCTTCCCGACGATGTGGGCGTCCTGCAGGAACTGGTGCGCGGCCTGCTCGCCTCGCATCAGGCGGAACGGCAGAGGAACACCGAGCTGCAGGAACGGATCGACCAGTTGATCCGCCGGCTGTACGAAGTGAAGTCGGACAAGCTGGGGCAGAACCAGCCGGGCCTCTTTGATGGGCTGGAGGAGGGCCAGCCACCGGAAGCAGATCAGCCGCCCCCACCCCCTCCGGAACCGGAACCTGTTCCCAACCAGCGCAGGCGCTCGGCCCACGGCCGCCGGAAGATTCCGGACGATCTGGCCCGTGTGACCCGGACGGTGGACTTCACTCCCACGGAACTGTCGGCGCTGGGCGGGGAATGGAAGCGGATCGGCGAGGAGGTCAGCGAGAAATTGGACTACAAGACGAAATTTGACTCGATGACATAACTCTAGTTTTCGCCGTACTTCGCCAGCCAGCCAAGAACTTTACTTGCATTGGCATCGGGCGGAAACACAGGATAGAACACCTTTTCGATGACCCCACGGATAATGATAAAGGTTAGGCGTTTCAACAACACCCGTCCTTCAACCTCAAAAGTTGGGAGCATCAAGGCTTTGGTGAACAACAATCCTTCGTCGCTCAATAAGTTGAACGGTAAATGAAGCCGGCTGACTGCTTCCTGCTGGTACTCGGTAGACTGCGTGCTGAGGCCGAATACTTTGAAGCCAAGCCTGGCAAGGTCAGCATTGTGATCTCGAAAATTGCATGACTGTGGCGTGCAGCCCCTTGCTCCTGGTATGGAGTCCCAACCGTCTGGAAGCTGAATACCGGGGCGTCCCGTCATGGGATAGCAGTAGACGACTACCTTCTCGTTACGGCTAAAGTCGCCAAGTCGAATGTCACTTCCGTCTGTTGACCGAAGAATTACCGAAGGTATGTGCAAGCCGGGTAAATGGTCGGAACCGCCGTCATCAATAGGAATCGGCAAATCGTTTGGAATATGCTGAAAGTCCATAGGACCCCCTATTTACATGTCAAATCCTTGCCTTAAATCTGCATCCAGGTTCGCAGCTCTGGGTCGGATTTATTCAACTCAAACCGTTGGCGGTCCGACACTATCCAAGATCACGATCAAGAATGTCGCCAATGGCCCAAAGAATAGTGACGCAATCCACCAAAGTAAACCGCTTCGGTTTTTGCTCTGAGCGAGCCCGGCGTTAATCAGGGACAGAGTTCCCCATCCAACAAAGAATTGTGCTTGATCGTTCATCGATTCGCTTCCAAAAAAAAGGGAAATGGCAACTCAATTCTACCAGCAATCTCACAAGAAGACTGCAGATTCCTCTTTTGCTCTAGCTGATCAAATACAACCAGCCAACACCCACTAAAAGGGTCAATATCGTGATGGGTATCCCGGCTCGGCGGTATTCACAAAAAAATATTTTCACTCCATACCAGATCGAGGAAAGCATCAAGGGCTTGGATGCGGCCGGCAAGTTGGCGGCGCGGATCCGGGACGCGGTTCCCCTGTTGGAAAACCTGAAGACGTTGCTGGAGAAGGTGAAGGCCAAGTCCCTGCCGAAGAGCCGGCTGATGGAGGCGGTGAATTACACCCTGAACCAGTGGGACGCGTTGGTGGC
>CAIWHS010000549.1 GCA_903912515.1 uncultured Planctomycetaceae bacterium | reverse complement strand
TGCAAAGGAAGGATTCGAATTAGGCCTAAATTTGGCTAAATCACCGCTTTGGGGCGCTGTTGCAGACCTACTTGAGCAGGAGCAGAGGTCAATTAATTTGGAAGATGGAGGCGCCAAGGCCTTCATCCAGAGGCTGGAATGGGCTGGGTTAGTAATCGGTTTGGGGGAACAGTGAAAAAGCATCGGCGGCGTAGTTTTGAGGTATTCTAGGCGAGAATTCTTATAGTCCGGGTTTAGACGGTAGTGAGGCTTTGTTGGTAATCGAATTATCAAAATATCCTGAATTTCATGGGGCCTCTATTCCCAATTGGAGCAAGTCTTGAGAGAGAGTGGCGCCGTAATTCCACCTCCTTCAGGATCCAAAAGGACGGGTTTCCATGAAAAAAATGTTTGGATTTTGCTTGGCTTTAGCCATGGTGGCCATGACTTTCACCAATTTGGCTAATGGCGCCGGTTGGGGCCAAGGCAAGGTTTATGGTTCAGGTCCCTACAGGCCCTTCGGGTGCGGTGCCGGAATTCAATCCGCACCTTGGTATCTCTTTTATCCTTATGATAACTATTTTAATACACCGGCACCTCCTGCATATCCATACTGGCCCCAGCAGGGCATGAATAGTGGTTCATCCGGTGGAAATATGGCCCCCGGAGCTTATTTTCCCAACCCTGGTTCGGTGCCAAACTATTGGTTAGGGCGTTGAGTAGGTTCTAGGTCGACCCAATGGCTTAAAATCGAACCAAAAATGCCTTGTTCCGTAAGGAAGGGGTGAATGAGGAACACGCGGCTTCTCGTTGCCGTCTTAATGGGAAAGCCGCGTTTTAAATTGGGATGAGAAAATGGCGAGCGCTAACGGAAGATTGGTGCCGACAGGTGGTGGAGATCCCGTTGATTTGTATGGGGATACGATTATTGTAGGCCGCCGGCCTACCTGTGATATCCGGATGGAATTCCCTAATATTTCGGGCCAACACTGCAGGCTATCGTTTCGTGATGGCTATTGGTATCTAGAGGACCTTGAAAGCCAAAACGGGACTAAGGTTGGCGGAACCAGACTTTTACCAAGGGCATTGAAATTAACCTACCCGGGCGATTTGATTACCATTGGAAAGCGTGAATTTAAGTTGGAATATGTTCCATCTCAGAGTGCATCACCAGTTATGAGCGTGCCTGAATTGGAAGATCTTACCACCCCACTGATGGAGAAAGCTGGTCTAGAAAGGGCTAGGGGAGCCAAACCTAAAAAAGCTGAAAACAATCTGACTTTTGATCCAGCTGATTTTCTTTTGGAAGATGAATTGGACTGATAAACCAAATTGGAGTAAACGTTAAACCCAGTTCAAATTTTGTCAAGATTCTTGAGTATGCCACTAACTAAAGTACAAAGTGGAATTTCGGCTTTGTTAGCGACAGTGATTATTTCTTCCACGCTTACAGCTTCTAAAGCATCAGGTAAACAAATGTCCGTGATGATAGAGAGACCCAAAATGCGCAAACCTGCATGAATACCAACAATCACTTCCGGTACGGTTGACATTCCAACCACATCCGCCCCGATGATTCTTAAAAAACGGTATTCAGCCTTGGTTTCGAGGCACGGCCCTGCCACAGCAACATAAACGCCGTTGCGGATAGCGATTTTTTCTTCAATGGCAACTTCAGATGCAAGCTTGAGTAGTTTTGGGTCGTAGGGGGCACTCATGTCCGGAAAACGAACTCCGAGCCTTTCGTCATTAGGACCAATGAGTGGGTTGTCCCCTAATAGGTTGATGTGATCATTTATTAGCATAATATCCCCTTTGCTAAACAAGGGATTCATACCACCACATGCATTGCTGACAAACAAAAATTCGCAGCCAAGCATCTTAAAAACACGCACCGGCAAGGTGATTGTGGCTAGATCATATCCTTCGTATGCGTGAAAACGGCCGTCCATTGCGACAATTGGCACGCCTTCTAGGCTTCCGCATATAAGCCTCCCTTGGTGACCTGGGGCGGTGGAATGAGGGAAGTTGGGAAGATTTTTGTATTCAAATTCTGCTTCAACCTGAATTTTACGGGAAACGCCTCCCAAACCGGTTCCAAGTACCATTCCGACTTTTGGGGTTCCTTGCCATTTTGAGCGAATAAAACTGACTGCTTCGGTTACTTTTTCAAATTGGTTTAGCATAAATAGTTTCCTCAACTTAAATTTCTCAGTACCTAAGCCATGCTAGTTTGATATTGGTGCAGGGCTTGTGTGTCCCGCATTTGGTATTCAGGAGCGAGTGAATAGATGGCAGTCAATTTGACCCCCCAGTACCATGAGGCCGACGAAAAGTTTCGCAAGGCGAAAACGGCTGCGGAAAGGCTTTCCTACCTTGAGGAAATGTGGGTTCAGCTGCCAAAACATAAGGCTAGTGAAAAACTACAAGCTCAACTCAAAACTAAGTTAAGCAAGGCCCGGGAGGAGGTGGAGTCTCCAGGCGGGCCTGCAAAATTAACTGCTGGTGTTGCAGCCAAATTCCCTAGGCAAGGCGCTGGGCAAATCCTTTTAATAGGTCCTCCCAACTCAGGCAAAAGCCAGTTTCTCGGCTCGTTGACCGAAGCAAAGCCAGATATCGCCCCTTATCCATTTACAACCCGCCAAGCCCAGGCCGGCATGCTCTCTTGGGGCGAAGTGCGAATTCAATTGATTGACACTCCTCCCATAACTGGGGATGTATTGGATCCCTCCGTGCTTTCCCTTGTTCGTCAAGCAGATTCCTGTTTACTTTTTACCGACCTTTCTGATGACGATGGTATTTTTCAAACCTTGTCGGTGGTTGACAAATTAAGAGAGTTTAAAACCTACCTAGTGGCGGAACCTCCTGAGGGGAATGATGATTGGACCTTGGCCCATGTGCGAACTTTGTTAATAGGAACCAGGGCGCAAGGTTCTGGTGTTGAAGATAGATTGGGTGTCATTCAAGAAATGATCCCAGACGGTTTGATGCTTTTGGAAGCTGAGCTGGTTGATTCAATGGATGGTTATGAGATCATAAAAGAAAAAGTGTGGAAATCCCTAAAAATGATCAGGGCTTTCCCGAAAAAACCCGGTAAAGGAGTGGTTCGAGAAGACATGATAGCCCTAGATGAGGGAAGCACAGTTCACGACATGGCTTTAGCCATCCATAAGGAGTTGGGGGACAAGGTTAAATCAGCTCGACTGTGGGGGCCTTCAGCAGCCATGGACGGGGCGGTGGTTTCGAGGCACCATGAGTTGATGGATGGTGATATGGTCGAGCTTCAGTCTTGAATACCCGGCATTTTGGAGGAGGGCTGGGTTATGCATCACATTTTCTTTGAATTCCAACGCCCGAATCCAACTACATGGTTTTATTTTTCACTTATTTTAGTGGTTGCCATGTTTTTCAGATTCTCTAGGTTTTTTAGCCTGAGGAATTTGGATTTGGTGACCTTGTATGGACCAATGCCTGGCTATTTAATGCTTCTTGAAAATCAGGGGCGATCCGGGACTGGTGCTATCGTCGCATTTGGATGGCTTGTAGGGTGGTCACTTTATTTTGTATTACGCTGCCTGTTGGACCTTGGCCTTGAGCGAAGGCCACCTCATGTTTCGAATTTAAATTCGTCCGGGCTTTCCTGGCTAAGCTTTGCCCTGTTTGTTTCCCTTGTCGGGATCAGCATGATTCCCCCACCGGAAAACTCCATTGCCCCTGGTATCAGCAAATTTCCGGTTGAAAAAATCCGTGCCCAAGGCGATCAAGCCATCCGGGAAAAGGCTAGTGAATCGCTTACAAGGGTGAGACTTTGGACCGAGCGGGGGCTTTCCCTCGCCTGCCATTTGGGGATTGTTATTGGATTGGTGATGGTTGCTTGGCGCCATTTTGGCGATTGGCAGCCAGGCATGGCTGCTGCTGCTTGTCACTTAGTTTTGCCTTACAGTTTTTTGCTAACCCCGCATAATGAACTAGGAATCGGCCGTTGGGAGGATACTTGGCCTATGGCCCTTATTCTGTGGGCCATTTTTTTAATGGGCAGGCCCTCCTTGGCAGGATTATTGATCGGTTTAGCTGTAGGTTCATTGATATTCCCAATTTTTGTTTTGCCGCCTTGGCTGGGATACTACCGGGGTAAGGATCGTTACTGGTTTCTTGCAGGGCTTGTTTTAGTGATATTTGGCACTCTATTAACCATTGTCACTTTAGGCTTTGTAGATTCGTGGCTTTTATCTCCAGACTGGTTGCCGTGGAAACAGCCTTCGCCTGAAAGTCAAAGCGTATGGAATGCTGTTCCCTGGGCTTGGGCCTATAGGTTGCCGGTTTTTATTTTGCATTTAGTGCTATTTGTTTTGGCCGGGTTTTGGCCACAGCCTCGTCATGCCGGTCAGTTGATTGCCCAAAACACATTGCTACTGGCAGCGACCCAATGGTGGACAGCAGATAATGGCGGGGCTCATGTTCTTTGGTTTCTGCCCCTGTTTCTTTTGACGATTTTTCGTCCAACTATTCAAAATCAGAGCCCGTGGAGGGATTTTTTTGAATCGGAAAAACTGGTTCTTAACCGCATTCGTCTTTGGTGGAAGGGAAGGCCCGAAGGGATTGGGGCCCCATAGTGTTATTTGAAGTTATTTGTGGTTTCGACCTATCGGCAAAGTCGGATGGCTGGGTATTTAAGGTGGTCTCGCATGTCCAGTACCAGGATATTTGCCAATGTTGTTTTCAAAGAAATGCGCTATCGGATTGATAATATTGCTTTTAGTGTTGGTGGCTTGCGTACCAATTTTGATTGCAAATAGCTGGCAGCAAGAGAGAAGGCATTTCAGAGCGGTTCGAGAAGGTGTTTTTTATCGAAGTGGCCAAATGACTCTGAAGGGGCTTTCGCGGTCGGTTCATGATCATGGAATTAAATCCGTTGTTACCTTTAGGGCGAGCAATCGTTCAGATAAGCCCAATCCGGATGCCGAAGAGGAGAATTGGTGTAAGGGGGAGGGACTAAAATATCTAAGGTTGGCCCCACTTCATTGGCAAGATTCCGAGGGTGGACCTGCCCCTGTGGAAGAAAATCTTAAAAAATATTTGGATTTTCTTTCTAATAAATCAAATTACCCCATTTTGATTCATTGTTTTGCAGGAATTCACAGAACAGGGGCATACTGTGCGATTTACCGCATGGAGGTGGAAGGGTGGGACCGGTGTAGGGCTATGAACGAAATGAAGGCCTGCGGTTATGTTACACTTGAGGAAAACGAGGACATATTAGGGTACCTCTCTAATTACAAAAGCGGTCAACTTAGGTCTGGCTTGCCCAAATTGAGTATTGGATCTACCCCACTGTGGCCTTATGGAAATCTAGGTCATAGTGAAAAAACAGAATCCGGCGTGAAACAATAATAGGCTTATCGGGTCGTATTTTTAATTTAATCATCAAGGATTACTTACGCGATTCGTTACTAATTCAAGTCTAATCGGGTGTGGCAAAACGATGGTGGATCAACCAGTCACCCTGACTATGTTGCCGGTTATTCAGAATTGGGACTGTCATGTTTGTGGGAGTTGTTGCAAGGAATATGAGGTTCGCTTGTCCGAAAAGGAAGCAAAGCGAGTTAGCGAACTATCCAAAAATATGGGGCCGGAATTAGGCTATTTGCAACCATTGCGCTATAGCGGTTGGCTTACGAGAGTAGCATTTCTCAATCACACTTCTGATGGGGCCTGTGTCTTCTTGGGGCAGGGGGGGCGCTGTAAGTTACATGAAAAACATGGGTATGATTCAAAACCATTGCCATGCCGCCTTTTTCCTTGGGTACTTGTGCCCCGTGGGGATAAATGGACTGTGGGTATTCGATTCGCGTGTCCATCTGCTGCCGAAAACAAGGGAAGACCAATTCCTGCACACACTCCTGAGCTAGAAGAATTCGCTAGTGAGTTGGTGGTTAGGGAGGGGCTTAACCGTGGAGCCGACGGTACATGGGCCAAGGCCCCTTCTCTTGACGGCAAGATGAAATCAACTTGGGATCACTTTGAGGTTGTTCGTCAGATCTTGCTGGATGGAATTGAAGAATCCCCCACATTGGAACAGGGGATTTTTCGTGCAGTTCACTGGATATCCTCCATGAAGGCTGGAACGGGGATGGATAAACTGGATATCAAGCAATTTGGTGATTTGGCAAAAATCCTGTGGAATCAAACTGTTTTGGAAGCTGAAAAAGAATATGCAGGAGCGCCTGAAAAAGCTGATTCACTTTCACTTTTGCTTTTCAGGCAATGCGCAGCAATTCATACCAGGAAAGATCACGGCCCCAAGCAGGGAATCGCCAGGCGTGGTCCTCTTGCCAGATTTCTTGCAATCATAAGATTTTCTGTTGGCAAAGGACCTGTTCCACGCTTGCATGGCTGGGTGCCCGAAGCCGATTTTGCCAAGGCGGAGGAGCAAGGAATCAACTGGAGTGCTGGGTGCGAGGAGATTCTTAGGCGATACTATCTAGTTAAAATTAATTCGGGTCAATTTGCTGGAAGTGTTCATTATCGAATGTCAGTTTGGGATGGATTCGCTTCTTTAGTGCTTACCTTTCCAATAATTTGCTGGATTACCCGTTTGGCGGAGGCTGGTAGCCAGCGTGATACCTTGGTTAGAGCAATTAGTATTGTTGATGACCATTTTGGATTTAACAGAGTATTGGGTGGAATGACTCAGAGAGTTTTTCTTGCAATTCTTTTGAATAGTGGAAGGCTTGGCAAATTGGTTAGGTGGTATGGTCCCGGAAGGGGCTAACAT
>CAIWHS010000548.1 GCA_903912515.1 uncultured Planctomycetaceae bacterium | reverse complement strand
GTCCATTGGCTAGATGCCGAAAGTCCTTCACTGGCAACCCTGCGCGTTTGGGATGCAAAGTTGGGCCGCATTCACAGCATAGCGATGCATCCCAAAGACGGCAGGGTGTTGGTCGGCGGTGAAGCTGGGCTTGCCGTATCACCCATGCAAAAATGAAGCCTTCGGAGAACCCTGATTCCCCGAAGGCTTAAAAATGGTTCAAACTGATTTCAGGCTGACAGTTCCATGCTGTGGTTATCGATTCCCAAGAGACGCAAGTGGGTTCTTTCAAGCCATGCAATTTTCTTGCTAACCCACGAGCCGCTCTTTCCCAAGATCTGAGCCAGATCCTTCTGGCTCATTAGCTCACTGGAGGGATCAACAAATAAATAGTAGGCCACCTGACGCACCGCATCATCCTTGATGCTGCGCACCCAGCGCACGATACGCTCGTGTTCATGCTCTTCGGGGGTGTAAGAAACGGGATTAGCGCAACCATAAGCCACCATGGAGCTATTCTGCCTGAGCAGTTTGGCCCGGCGGGCCACCTTGCGCTTCACATCGATGGTGCGGTTGCGGAACACGCCGCTCAAAAACTGGTCCACATTGCCTTTTTGGGGATCAAAGGTAGACTCACCTCGGCTCAAGTCTTCGAGCACCCTGAGGTCGAAATCGCCTTCGTTCGCTGGATTGGGGAAGGGCCCCATGTGCCGTTCTTTGAGGTACTCCATTCGCTGATAGAGGGGTGGGAGCAAGCGCTGCCACAAACCCTGGGTTTTAGGGTGGTTCCAGCCCCTTTTGTCGAGGCTTTTCTGAAAATTGGCCAATCTGGTGTCGAGGTTTGGTTTAACCATAAATTCCCCATGCGTGGGCCGCGAAACTACCTGGGGCGCGGCCAACCCCTGCCGAAGCCAGCACCTACAGGGCGCCCATCCCCAAGGCAACTGGCTAAAGGTTTGAAACCACCCGGGTTCTGTCTCCCGGGTGAGTTGATTTGTGTCGCACCCGGTTTGGGCCGCGCATACGAATGAACCCCGGCCCAAAAGGACCGGGATTCGGTTGCTGCCTGCTTAGCCTAGAGGGGCTTAGACAGGCTTGGAGTTACCAATCAGCAAAGGCCGTCCGGTTCGCCTGTAGCCCCACCAGGTTGCAGGCCTTCTCCGGGCAATTCGGGCTCGGCATCGAGAAAACGAGTATGTGAACAAGGCACGCCATTGAGGGTGGCTTGAGTTTTAAAAAGCATTCCATCAGGCTCGATGACAAAGTCCTGCATCTCGACCCTGTCTTGAACATAGGTGCGGACGCGGGCGGTGAAAACCATGCCTTTATTCAAGACAACCTCGCTGCCCTTGTCGGAAGCGCTGGTTTCCACAGTGAAGCCCTTGCGAACTTCGAACTTGTGGGTGTAGGTCTTCGGTGTCGCCATGGTGCATTCCTCCCTGATGGTGGGGAGAGGTATATCCCCGTCAACACAGTATTCGCACGACCCTGACAAAATTTCCAATAAATTTTTGACAGGTTCCGATCGGTTGAGTGCCGGAGAGGATTGCTATGCTATTCTGCTGGGCGAATCTTGCCAAGAGCCATCCCCAGCCCACAGGCACAAAAACCATGCCGTTGAAGCTGCAAACCATTTTTATGTATCCACTTGTGGCAATATTTGGCCTTTGCCAAATGACTGCCCAAGGGTGGCAAGGTGGGTTTCCAGAACCTAAAAACAGTGAGAAAAACCCCGGGCAGCCCATGCCGGCACAAGAAGCGGCAAAACGGTTTTCTGTACCCGATGGTTTGAAAGTGACGGTTTTTGCCAGCGAACCGTTGGTGCGAAACCCGATTGCCGCCACCTTTGCACCGGATGGGAAATTATGGGTGGCAGAAAACTACACCTACGCAGAACGCGAACTGCGCTTTGATCCAGGTCAGCGTGACCGGGTTTTGGTGCTAACCGACACAGATAAGGACGGGCAGGCGGGTCAATCAGAAGTTTTTCTCGATAATTTACAGCGTTTGTCCAGCGTGGAGGTGGGTTTGGGGGGTGTTTGGCTCCTTTGCCCGCCCCGGCTTTTGTTTGTGCCCAACCAAGACGGTGACAGCAAACCAGATGGCCCTGCCCGGGTTGTTTTGGAAGGCTTTGATGTTCCCTTGGAGAGCCACCATAATTTTGCAAATGGATTGAAATGGGGCCCAGATGGTTGGCTCTATGGTCGCTGCGGTGCGACCGCCTTCACCCGTGTGCGACTAGCCGGGCAAGGCCCTGAGGATTCAATTCCGCTGGCGGGGGGTATTTGGCGGTTTCACCCTAAGCTGAAGGTTTTTGAACCACTATGTCATGGCACAACGAACCCCTGGGGCCATGCCTGGGATGCCAAAGGCGAGTGCTTTTTTGTCAACACAGTGAACGGCCACCTGTGGCAGATGATTCCGGGTGGTCATTGCCGAAGACCGCACACAGTCAGCCCCAATCCACTTGTGTATGAGCCGTTGGAAATGATCGCTGATCATTGGCATTTCGACACAGGGAAGGGTTGGACCTCCTCTCGCGATGCCGGTGGGGGAAGCGATGATTTGGGAGGTGGCCATGCGCACAGCGGCGCATTGATCTATCAAGGGGCCCAATGGCCCGAGGCCTTTAGAGGTAAGCTGCTCACCCTCAATTTCCATGGCCGCCGTGTGAATGTGGAAAAACTGGTTCGGCAGGGGTCTGGGTTCGTGGGCAAGCATGAGCCCGATATCTTGCAATCGGCAGATCCCTTTTTTCGTGGAATTGATCTGATGGAAGCCCCGGATGGGGCGGTTTTGATTCTAGATTGGAGCGACATAGGCGAATGCCACGATGCCACCGGGGTGCATCGCACCAGTGGCCGCATTTTTCGGGTGGTTGGGAAGGGAAGCGGCAAATCCGGGCCGGCCTCTGGGGTGGAGTCACGTTTGCGGGATTTGTGGCAAAAGCACTCTCTGGGCAAAACCACTTGGGATCATCTTGAACCCCTGCTCTCCGACCCGGAGGAAGCGATTCGCGTTTGGGCGGTGCGCTTGCTGCTGGACGCTTATCCTTTGGACACCGTGGAAGGCAAGTCACGGGTTGAAGGCCTGAAGGTAACACCTGAAATTCTCCATGCGCTGCAAAATCGGGCCAAAACGGATTCGTCGGCAATGGTCAGGCTGGCCCTGGCAAGTTCGCTGGGGCGACTTCCGGTTCGGGACAGGGCTGGGCTTGCTCGGGAATTGCTGGGTCATTCGGAAGACGCGACCGATGCCAACCTTTCCAAACTCATTTGGTATGGCCTGATTCCGGTTGCCTTGGAGCAGCCAGCGGATTTGGTTGATTTGGCGGTGAACAGCCGTTTGCCGAGGGTTCGGGAATGGATCAGCCGTAGTCTGGCTGAGCGTGTGATTTCCAACCCCGTGCCCTTGAACCAACTGCTGGAATCTGCTGCTAAGGCACCTGAGGCAATTCGGCGGGAGGTGCTGGCGGGGCTGGCTGCGGGGTTTGTTGGAACCCGAAAGGCTCCCGAGCCCCTTGCGTGGGCTGAATTCAAACGGGGAATGACCGGCCCGGAGGCGGTGGCCCGGATACGCGTGGCGGATGTGGTGTTTGGCAACGGGCGGGCACTGGATGAGTTGCGTGACACCGCTATGGATAGCAAGGCTGACATGAACAGCCGGCGGCTGGCTTTAGCGGCCCTAATAGAGGCCAACCCGGATGATATGAGGAAAATATGCGAGAAACTGCTGACGGTGCGTTCGCTGAATGCGGTGGCCCTGGAAGGGCTGACCCGTTTTGATGACCCAGACCTTGGCAAACGGATCACGGCCCAGTGGTCAGCTTTTTACCCGATAGACAGGCCGGGAGTGGTTAGGGCTTTGGCCTCCAGACCCAAATTGGCGCTTCCCTTGCTAGAAGCGATTGAATCTGGTCGGATTCCCAAAGACTTGCTTACAGCCAGCCTTGCGCGACAAATAGACTCTTTGGCTTCAAACAGCAAGGATTCGGCATTGGCAGTCAAGCTCAACGCCGTTTGGGGCACCCTGCGTGTTTCACCGGCTGAAAAGCTTGCAGCGATGGAACAAATCCGAGCTATTGCCACCCCAGAGGCCTTGGCCAAGGCAGACTCCAAACGCGGCAAAGAATTGTTTGCCAAAGCCTGCGCGAGTTGCCACAGGCTTTTTGGGGAAGGGGCAGAAATCGGGCCGGATTTGACTGGGTCTGGGCGGAAGGATCTGGATTACCTGATCACGAATATTGTTGACCCGGGAGCGGTGCTAGCGGCGGAATACCGAGTAAGTGTTGTGGAAATGAAGGATGGCCGTATCCTTTCCGGGGTTGTGCAGGGAAAAAGCAACAGGGGGATCACGGTACAAACCGACAAGGAGAAACGATTAATTCCGGGGGAAGAAATATCAGCGATTCGGTCCACCAATCAGTCACTAATGCCTGAGGGGTTACTGGGTTCGTTGAAGGCAAACGAAACGCTTGATTTAATTAAATTTTTAATGGCAGGGACGAGTGCGCAGTGAAGGCTGGTTATAGCGAAAGATATGTAGCGGGTTGCCGTTTGTGAAAAAACCGCTTTTTTTTCTTAAAAAACCTACATTCTAAAATGGTTTCAGCATAAATTAATTAAGTCGCCCACGAGCGATATTTTGACAAGTCGCCCTTTTTTTCATATTTCCAGGGGAATCAGGAATGACGAAGCAACGCAGGGGTGCATTCACCCTCATTGAACTTTTAGTGGTCATTGCGATTATTGCCGTTTTAGTTGGTCTTTTGGTGCCAGCCGTTCAGAAGGTTCGCGAAGCCGCAAACCGCATGAGCTGTTCGAACAACATGAAGCAGATTGGTTTGGCAGTTCACAATCATTTTAGCTCTCTGAATTATATTCCATCGTGGGCCTATGATTTCAGTCCAGCTCCCGCTGGCAACCCGTTGGGGGGCCAAACTCAAGGGCATGCACCCCTGATGCACTTGTTGCCTTATCTGGAGCAAGAAAATATTCTCAAGGCCATGGATTTGAAGCTTTCGGTGATTGACCCCCGCAACTGGCCCGCACCTTGGGGTACTTCGATTTCTGCCAGCGCTAAGGTCAAGACTTTTGAGTGCCCTTCGACTCCGGCCCGGGTGATTGATTACAGCCCTTACTTTGCAGCTTTGGGTAATAAGGGGCCTTTTACTCTTGGAGGAACCGACTACTTTGCCAGCCGTGGCATTCACCCGAACTTTCGCACCGCGTGCGCCCCACTTACTCCCCCAAACCCCGATGATTGCGGCGCATTGGGTGGCAAGGGTATTTGGGGAACAAACGGCCTGAGCATCAAGCCCAACCTGTCTGACATCACGGATGGCACCTCGAACACGGTGTTGTTCCTTGAAAGCGGGGGTCGGCACCAGGTATACGCAGGCAAGACCATGGTTACCCCCAATGCGCCAGGTGGTCCAGGCTGGTCGTTGAACGCCGCATATTTCGACTACAACGGTGCAATTCGTATCCGAGGGTATAACAATATTGTTCCTCAGGTTGCCGATTCAGGTTGCAAGGTGATCAACCAAACCAATGGCGGCGGAGCCGGTGGTTACCAACCCTATTCATGGCACAGCGGTGGTATCAACATTGTCCGTTGCGATGGATCAGTCCAATTCCTGAACGAAAATGTTTCAGGTGCCACCTTGGGCGGAATGATCAGCAAGGCGGGCGGCGAAGTTTTCAGCGAAAACTAATCGACCGAACCTTTTTAGTTTAAACTGAAAGTCCCCGCGCCAGTGGCTGATGCGGGGACTTTTCTTTTGGTTGGAGCTGGATGATGCTGCAACTTCTTGTAGGCGTTTTTGTGTTGGCTGCCCCACCGGTTGAAAAAAAACCCAACATTGTCTTTATATTGGCAGATGATTTGGGGTGGGCGGAGATAGGTTGTTTTGGCCAAAAGAAAATACCCACACCCAATCTGGATCGCTTGGCTACGCAGGGAATGCGGCTTACCCGACATTATTCGGGGGCCCCTGTTTGCGCGCCGTCCCGCTGTGTGCTGATGACAGGCAAGCATTTGGGACATGCTGAAGTTCGTGGCAACCAGCAAGCCAAGGCGACCTACCCTGAATTTAGCGAAGGGCAACATCCCTTGACCGAAGGGGCGGTCACCCTTGCCATGGCCCTGCAAAAAAATGGCTATGCAACAGGCGGGTTTGGCAAATGGGGCCTTGGCCCGGTGGGAAGCACAGGCGACCCAAACAAGAAAGGTTTTGACCGGTTTTTCGGGTATAACTGCCAAGCTGTTGCCCATAGCTACTACCCCAAATATTTATGGGACAACGACAAAAAAGTGCAGATCAACTCCAAACCGGTTCCCGGCCACAAAAAGCAGCCGCAGGGTGAGGTGAAGCTTGGGGATTATCTGGGTGAGGTATATGCGCCTGACCGCATCCTTGCTGAGGCTCTTGGGTTCATGGATGCCAACCGGTCGAAGCCATTTTTTCTTTACCTGCCTTTCATCGAACCACATGTGGCGATGCACCCGCCCAAGCAATGGGTAGAGCGTTTTCCCAAGGAATGGGACGAAACCGCCTACCGTGGTGAACGTTCTTATCTGCCTCACCCCAGGCCCAGGGCAGCTTATGCGGCGATGATCGCCCACCTTGATGATCAGGTGGGGCAAGTGTTGGACAAGATGGATTCACTTGGTTTGGCAGAAAATACCCTAGTGGTTTTTACGAGTGACAATGGTGCCACGCACCCGGCTGGGCAAGCGTTTGTGGGTGGTGCTGACCCACAATTTTTTAATAGCACGGGCAATTTGCGCGGGCATAAGGGCAGTGTGTATGAGGGCGGTATTCGTGTGCCAACCATCGTTCGCATGCCTGGCAAGGTGAAGGCTGGTACCAGTAGCAATGCACCTGGTTATTTTGCTGATTGGTTTGCCACGCTATGCGAGGTAACCGGCACAAAGGCCCCTGAAGGCTTGGATGGGCAAAGCCTGTGGCAAGAGATAACCGGTAGGCCTGACAAGGTGGCTCGCAAGCCTATGGTGTATATTTTTCCGGAGTATGGTGGTCAAGTGGCAGTGCATTTTGATCGTTTCAAACTGCTGCGGACCGGCCTAAAAACAAAAAAACCGGCAGGCTGGGAACTTTACGATTTGGAGGCGGACCCTGGGGAAACCAAAAACCTGGCAGAGCGGGAGCCGGGAGTGGTAGCGCAAGGAAAAGCCCTGCTCAAAGAGGCAAATGGAAACAATGCGGTGTTTCCGGTTGTGATTCCAGCAGATTAAGCCAGTAAAAGCAAAGGGGATGAATTCGCCGCGATTGCGGAAAATTCATCCCCTGCCTGATGTGTCAATACCGTGGGGCGGAATCAGCCGCCGGTGTTGAAGTTTTTCATCTTTTCTTTGCCCTTGTAGGCATCCTTCATTTGCTCTTTGGACATTGTGTCTTTGCTGGTGTCAGGCTTTTTAGCTTCTTCGCCGCAACCGGTCAGGCTGGAAATGGCAACCATGGCTGCAAGGCAGGTCAACAAGGTCTTGTTCACGACTGGTTCACTCCCGTTAAGAAAAATCGTGTTTCCCAAAACCAAGGCTGGTTTTAGGAATCGAGTCCAGGTTTATTTAATGTTATTTTGTGGGTACTTGCAACCAATAGCCTTTTGGTTAGTTGGCAATTTGGAAATGTCCGAAAAGCTGGCATTTAATTCATTAGCCAAAATTCAGGGAAAGGGCTGGGTTGAGCCGTGTTGAATATTGTTTTGTTTACCATGATTTCTGTTTCCCTAGCCCATGGCGCAGAGCCAAAACCCAAGGCGATCGTGCTGATATATGCAGATGATTTGGGGTATGGCGATCTGGGCTGTTACGGTGCCACCCGGGTAAAAACACCTAACATGGACCGACTGGCGATGGAAGGTGTGCGCCACACGTCGGCCTATTGCACCAGCGCCACTTGCACCCCATCGCGTTATGCACTTTTAACAGGCGAGTACCCTTGGCGGCGCAAAGGGACCACGGTTTTGCCGGGGGATGCCAACTTGGTGATTGAGCCCGGCCG
>CAIWHS010000547.1 GCA_903912515.1 uncultured Planctomycetaceae bacterium | reverse complement strand
TAAATCGGCTAATGGCTTCTTGAGGTTGTTTGCAAATGAATCGGTTGCACCAGCCAATTTCAAATCATCGGAAAGGCTGGCTACTTTGGCTTCAATTTCATTTTGTGCTTCGGCACGAATTGCCTGAAGCAAGGTATTGTTGACCCCTGAAACCTTCCCAATCAAAGTTTCCGCATCTTTCAGCATGCCGTAAGGGGCAGGGGCACGGAGAATCTCTTCCATACGGCGCAGGGCTGGCCCTGCTGTCGCATCCTTTTCCAAATCTGACTTATTCGGTTTGAACACCTCATATTGACTGCGCAGCTTTTCCCAAGTTGGCTTCGTATGCGTGTAAAAATCAAAAAGGTTTTGGTGGTTATCTGCCAAATCTTCTAGGTCTTTGCGAACGGCCAAGACCCGCTCAATAAATTTGCCACTTTCTTGGTCAACCAGAAGGGTACCCAACAATATCAGGCCATCCTTGATTTCTTGCTTGCCCGGATAGGTTCCGGTTTGCGCCAACGGCTGATAACTATTCAAATCCGACTGCCATTCCAAAAATTTGGAGCGCAAAAAAGTACTGATGGCATCCTCACCATCTGGACCCATTTCTTTGAACAAATCGTTGCCCAGCTTGCGGGCATCTTGAATCAGCTTGGGGTTGGTGACTATCCTCTTTTTGATGAGGATTTTCCTGCGCTTGGAAGTATTGGTCAAAGCCTCATAAGCCTTGTCCATCGGGATAACCGCATTGTCCATCACCAATTGGATTTCACCCAGAATCAACAAACGCCCCAGCAAAACCAAAACCTCTCCCTCCACCCAACCATAGGGACGAAGGGAGCGCCGTTCCAGAAGATCATGGAGAACCACCGGAACGCTTTTTTGGGCCGACAAATCCAACTGATTGCGCAAATCAGCAAGGGCATCTGGATTGCTTTCCCCTGCCTGAAGCTGAAGGGTTTCTTTGCTTATATCATTGGCCTTAAGAACCGCATGCAATTCCTTCATTGGCTCCGGAAGCAATCGCTTCAGGTAGCCCATCTTGATAAAGGTATTTTGAATCAAATATTCAAACGATTCAGACAATGCTTCAAGCGGATTGCCTGTTTTGATTTTCAAACCCTGCCCAGCAACGCAGTAATCAGTAGATCCCAACATTGCTTCTACAGCTAGAACCAAGCGCCCATAACGACCTTGGTTCTCCGCCGCTATTTCGGCAAGGATTCTCTTGGTACTTTCAGGAAGCGTCCCATCAGTCTTTCTGGTCAGGTACTTGGTGGCTTTCAGGTAGGTTTGCAGTTCCTTGCCCAAATTTGCATCATTGCTGAGACGAATCCATACCTCGCCACCATTATCCCCTGATTTCAGAACACATCTTCCACGGTCCATCACCTCATAATCATCGCTGAAGGGCGACAATATATTCAGAGTCAGAAGCCCATCTTTCTGATGACCGTGGGGAAAGCCATCGATTCGACGGTTGAACTCAAAGTCCATCTTGTTGACTGAATAGCGATGCTTGCGCTGGTCTTTATAGATTTCGGTAAAAATAATCTCGCCAAGCTGACGGGAATCCTCACCGCTTGCCAATTCAACCTGCCCAATCTCCTTGGCAATATCCCTCTCTTCGTTGGTCAGGAATGAGTACAGATCACCGTTGCGGCTGATGAGGGAAATGTTTTCCAACCGCCCAAGGCTTTCCTCAATTTTGCGGCGCAAAGCCAAGCGGTCACAGTCAATCTGGTCCAAACACAGG
>CAIWHS010000546.1 GCA_903912515.1 uncultured Planctomycetaceae bacterium | reverse complement strand
TTAAAATAACTGCGGCCCAGCATGTCAGCACATGCTTTGCTCACATCGTAAGGATGAGTGGCAGCCAAGGGGGATGTCTCATCATAAGCTTTGCCGGCATGATCCCCATACGCCTTGTCCGAGCTGGCAAGTACCACATGCGGGTTCAAACCGCTTCTGCGTGCCGCCTCTAACAAATTATAGGTGCCCCTGATGTTCGCCTCGAATGTGGCGAGAGGGGAACGGTTCGCAGTACCCACAATCGCCTGGGCGGCAAGGTGGAAGATGGTTTGGATTTCGTGCTCGTTGACCACCCGCTCAAGAAAATTGAAATCTTCCAGCTTGCCATGGACGCGGTCGATCTTTTTGACCAGCCCGCCACGACGCAGGTCAGAACCAGCGACACGGTCGCGCACCAAGCCCACCACATGGGCACCGCGCGCAACCAGGGCTCGGGTTGTCCATGCCCCCACCAAGCCTGTGCAGCCTGTGATTAGCACCCTGCGGCCACGCCAAAATCCGTTGTCCTTGGCACTTGCCATGCTTATGCCCGCTCTCTGATGGGGGTATGATAATGGCCGCGCTGGGCCGTCTTATTTACTTTGTTCGGGCCTTGCCAAGTGGCCCAAGGCGCACGGCCTGTCGCCCACAACTTTTCCAACTCAGCATGGTCGCGTGGCGTATCCATCGCATACCAAAAACCATCGTGCCTATAGGCGGCTAACTGGCCATCTGCCGCCAAGCCTTCGAGTGGCCCGCGCTCCCAAATAAGATCAGCTGTGTCATCCAAACGGTCGATCACTTCGCTTTGCAGCACGAAGAAGCCACCATTAATGCGGCCTTGGGTAACCTCGGGCTTTTCCTCAAAGGCCCGAACAGTGTCGCCCTCCAGGCGCAACTCGCCGAACCTGCCAGGAGTGCGAACCGCTGTCACGGTTGACAGCTTACCTTGGCGCTTGTGGAAGCGTGTTAATTCTCCAATGTCCACATCCGACAAGCCATCACCATAGGTGAGCAGGAAATTTTTGCCACGCAGGTGGGGTGATGCCCTTTTGATGCGGGCTCCGGTCATCGCATGCTCGCCCGTCTCGGCGAAGGTAACCAACCAGTCTTCTTCATCACGGTCAGCCTGATGGATTTCCATCTGATCAGGACGGCCCAAACGGAAGGTGAAATCCCGCTCGCGTAAATGGTATTCCAAAAACCAGCGTTTAATCTCGAAAGACTTGTAACCAAGGCACAAGACAAACTCGCGCAACCCGTGAGCGGCGCAATGCTTCATGATATGCCACAATATGGGTTTGCCACCAATGGGAACCATTGGCTTGGGAAGGTGCTCGGTCGTCTCGCGTAAGCGAGTACCTTGGCCTCCGCAGAGAATGACCACTTGCATGCGGTCCCGCCCTTCCTTGAGCGCAAATCATGGTGCAACCGGGCGTCCTTCCCGGGCCCGGATTCTGGAATCCGGGCAGGATCAAATTAGTAACAAATGGCCTTTTTCCGGAGCAACACAACTTTCCTGTTTTTCACAAAAAACCTACTCTCTGCCCAACAGTTGGCAATCTGGGTAGTTTTGCCCAAGTTTTTTGGCTACCTGGGGTTTCGCCGGTCCTGCTAAATGGTTACGGTTGTCAAGTCATTGCGCCCGAAGGATTCAGGGGCATTAGCCATGCGAAGGATTGCAATTCTCAATCAAAAAGGTGGCGTGGGCAAAACCACCACCTCCGTCAACTTGGCCTCCGCCATGTCAGGAGCCGGTAAAACCGTTTGCCTGATAGACCTTGATCCGCAGGCCCACGCTTCTGCTCATTTGGGTGTCACCGCCACACGCGGCATGAACACCATGTACGACATGCTAGTCCGTCAGACCCCTTGGGAGCAGACGCGTCTTCAGGTGGAACCCAACTTGTGGGTCACCCCTTCATCCCTGGATTTGGCGGCCGCCGAGGTGGAACTGTCCGGGATGGTTGGTCGTGAGATGATCCTGCGGGATTTGGTCCAGGCCGAACCAAATGCCTTCGATGTGATGATCCTTGATTGCGCCCCTTCGTTGGGTGTCCTCACCCTCAATGCCCTCACTTGTGTGGATGAAGTCATCATCCCGCTTCAGCCGCATTTTTTGGCCCTGCATGGCCTAGGAAAACTTTTGGAAACCACCAGCCTGGTAACCAAACGCCTGAATCCAACCCTGAAAGTTACAGGTGTGGTACTCACCCTGTGCGACCTGCAAACCAAACTCACACACGAAATTGTCGAAGACCTGTGCAGGTTTTTGGAAAAAGCCCGCGGCGGAAAGACTCCTTGGGCTGATGCCGAGCTATTTCGCACCCGCATCCGCCGCAACATCAAGCTGGCCGAATGCCCAAGCTTTGGCAAATCAATCTTCGGTTATGCTCCCACTTGCAATGGGGCAGAGGACTACGCCCTATTGGCCCAGGAAATTCTCAACCTGCAGCCCGCTGTTGTGACTGGCGGCGAACTGGGCGAATCTGCCACGCGCCTGAAGGTATTGGACCTCACTCCCAATCCTTCTCCCATGGCCAAGGCTGGCTAATTTCCCATGCCGATTCGAATCGCATCTCCTCAGGAACTCCTGAAGATTGACAAAGCGCATTTCCGCAAGGTGGCGGAATCAGTGCTGGCTAACGAAGACATCAACGCGTTCGAAATTAGCCTGGCTTTTGTGGACGATGCCACCAGCCAGCGCGTCAATAACCAGTTCTTGAAGCACGATTACCCAACCGATGTGATCTCTTTTCCATACTCCGCCGGCAAGTCGCTACAAGGCGAACTGGTGCTGGGTGTCGAGGTGGCCCTGCGCGAGGCTGCCGAGCGCGGCCACGATCCGCAGACTGAACTGTCTCTTTATGTCATCCACGGCCTGCTGCACCTGGTCGGCTACGATGACAAGGATCCCCACGATAAGCTCATGATGCGCGACCGCGAGAGCGAGCACCTCGAGCTGCTGGGCCTGCCCGACATCTCATCCGGCAGCGAAGAATAAAACCGACTGGAACACCACCATGGACCCATTTCTCGACGCCGCCATCGCCGAGGCCGAAAAAGGTTTGGCCGAGGGTGGCATTCCCATCGGGTCGGTGCTGGTGCACCAAGGCCAGATCATAGGCCGCGGGCACAATCGCCGCGTGCAAAGGGGCAGCGCCATCCTTCACGGCGAGATGGACGCGCTGGAAAGCGCCGGCCGACTGCCCGCCAAGTTGTATGCCGAAAGCACGCTATACACCACGCTCTCACCATGCCCCATGTGCGCCGGGGCCATCCTGCTTTACAAGATCCCCCGCGTGGTGATCGGCGAAAACATCACCTTCCAAGGCGATGAAGACCTACTGCGCTCCCGCGGCGTGCATCTAACTCTGGCTAGCGACCAGCGCTGCATCGCCCTGATGAAACGCTTCATCGCCGACAAGCCTAGCCTGTGGAACGAGGATATTGGGGTATAAGCGGGCAAACGCCCTGGCAAACTTGGAAGCGTCATAATAAGAATGGTGGGTGCGGCTAACCGCACCCACCATTCTTTATTAGAGAGAAAAAAGCTTAAACTTCCTTCTTGTAGTACTCACGCTCAATATAGGTGGTGTCCACCTTGCCTGCTTGAAAAGCCTTGTCTGCTATCAGGTCACGCAGAAG
>CAIWHS010000545.1 GCA_903912515.1 uncultured Planctomycetaceae bacterium | reverse complement strand
TACCAAAGCATTGAACTCGGCCAATTGTTGATCCAGGTTCTTGCTGACGCCCGTAAGCAACTCCCTATCAGATACCGGAAGCGACAAAGACAAGGTTTTTTGTATCTCCGCCTGGATCTTGCCAACCATCTCAAGAAAAGGCTGGGAATCGATATTCAGCGAAGGCGGCAATTCATAAACCATTTTGGAATCTCCCGAATGATCACCTGTTGCGAAGCGGAGCTGCCGGTCACGCCGTTACCAGGATGGCGGCTAACCGGGTGTCCATGGCGTCGGCGATATTGGCATGAATGGTGCTGTTCTGCCCCTCGGCGGCCTCGGTCTCGCTGGCCTTGACGGGCCCCTCGGAGACGAAACCTTCCACCCCCACATTGAACTCGGTTTCGGCGGCGGTGAAATTGTGCCCCTCGACATTCATCTCACGGGTGACCTCGGCCACCTGCTCGTTGATCCCCTCGGCGCTGATGCTGATGTTGGTGTCCTCGCAGTTGACCTCGACGGTGGGGCTGGTGCTGACAATCCCCTCGGGCGTGATGCTGATGACTACCTCGCCCACCTTGAAGGTGATCGACTCATCGGTCATGGTGATCATGCTGCCCGCGCCCGGCGGACCGATGGAAAGTTCCAGTTTCTCGGCGTTCATGTTGATGTTGGCCGGTGCCTCAGCGGCACCGCTGAAAAGTGAAAGGCCCACGGGTGTGAGTAGGGCGCCAGAGCCCATGCCCTCCCCCGGGGTGGCTAGGTAGATCATTCCGGTCGGCCCGGATGTGCCCAAGGTGATTGAGCCGCTCTCCATATCAGAAAACAGGCCGAGTGAAGCCTGGCCCACCGACTGGCTGATCGACTGGTCGGCTTCAAACTTGATGTAGCCACCCGATAGGGCGTTGTGCGACTGGATGTAGACAACGCCGTTCAGTGCGCTTATCTGCACCTCGGTGCCCAGAAAATACTGAGTGTCATTCGCGCTTTCCCATGTGGCCATGAATCACCAACCTCCCAGAAAAAAGACGGGGCGATCCGTCCGTGCGAAAATCATCGACGCTCGAGCAAGAACAAAAATTCATTTGCCAATGTCTACCAGCAAGACCTGTGAATCAGCGGCCCGTGAAGCTGTGAGCCAAAGCCTGCAATCGCCTTCCTTATTCAATCAGCACAGGGGGACATGCGGCCCATCAGGCTAATGATTCCCGGGTATTCGCTTGGGAGAATCATTAAGAGACTCCCATGCTTGCAAGTCCCAAGGAATCTTTTGTAAAAATTGCCTCGTACTTAGCCGTGCTCTTATAAGATTTAGCGTCTGCTTCAATCAATCTTGTTCTTGCATCGGCGCGAGCTGCAGCACCGCTGTCACCCATCAATTTTTTCAAGTTACTAAATACACATTTAGCAATCTCCAAGTCAGACTTATCTTTATCCAATTGCGCCTTGGCCTTATCAATATTATCCCTCAATGCTTTGACCATGATTGAGAAAGACTTTTCTAGGTGTTTCATCAGGTAAAGCCAGCGGGTTTCGACCATAGGGTAGATGGTTGAAATAATCTCCTTGGCCAAGGCGTTTTTGCCGGCCGTTGAGAAGTTGTTGTACTGGCATTTGATCAGCAACCCTGTGGTGATGATCGCCGCGACGCCCAAAACTCCAGCAATATAAATGGCGGTTCTTTTGGGATTTTTTTGGGAGTCCATGAAATCGAACTTGTGCTCGCCCCGTAAGACGGCGAAAGTCTCCCCGCCATATTGGAAGGTAGTCTTGTTACCGAAATTGAAGCCGGTATCTCCGCCAATGCCAAACAACGCACCCAACAGCTTTGGACCTGCGCCCAATTCTTCTAGCCCGTGCTCGAGGAGCATTTCGTAATCCACCACCACCTTGGCGTCGCTGCCAATCAGGTTGTTGAAGCGGCCGCCACCCATCAGGGTGGTGATACTATCGCCAATGATATTGGTGAAAGCCGTGTTGGTAATATGGCTCTCTTTGGTATCTTCATCAAAATCAAGTCCTGTTCCAACCGCATCCCAGATCGCCATTTGCCACCACCTTGATGCTTTTTCCGCCAAAGGACAACCACTGGCCCCGCCACGGTGCCCGGGCGAATGCTACCCCTGGAAATTCACATCGAGGCTCGGCCGCTTGGTGAACTGCTGACTCTCTTGGTGGGTGATGAACATGCTCTCGGCATGAATATGCACCACCTCGGCGTCTTTCTCGTCCGACATCAGGATCTGATGGAAGTTTTTCGATGGATCGCCACCCTGGGTGAGGCTTTTCCAGCCGGCGATGAACTTGTTCGCGGGCAAGGCGTATGGCGGCATGTTGCTCGCGTTGTAGACACTGCCCACAACCATAGGGCGGTCGGGGTCACCATTCTCGAAAGCAACCACCACCTCGTGCCCGATGCGCGGCCAGAACACCGCGCCCCAGCCGTTGCCCGCCCACGACTGCGCCACCCGCATCCAGCAGGAGGAGGTGCTTTCGTCGCGGTCCCACCAGAAGCGCACCTGCACTCGGCCAAACCGGTCGACGAAAACCTCCTCGCCCTCGGGCCCAATCACAATCCCCGTCTGCACCCCGGATACCCGGGGGCGCGGCAGGATGGGCCAGTGGTACTGGGGCAGGCTGAGGGGGGCGCATTCGGCGCGGGCCTCCACCCGCATCGCCGAAGTCTCACCCGCCCAGTAACGCCCCTCCATCTCCACCGTGTGCCGCACTGAAACGACCAGCCACTCCCCGTCCTGATTGGGATGATCTGCAAGGCTAAAGGAGTGCCCGGGGCTGAGCTGGCTGCAGTCGCCCACAGCTGTGGCGCGCACCATGCCGGCGGCGGCACTGTAGGCGATGATGCGCGCCTTGCGCCCCTGCCATGTGTACATGTCCGGGTTGGCGTCTGTATCTTCCATCCCGCTTCTATCGATGGCGTCGAAATAGCGGGACGCGGAGATCTCGTCCTCCTCCCAGGGGCCCTCGTCGGCGAGGCGGTGGAGGGTGAGCCCGCCGGCACCCACCTCCATTGGTCCAGGAGTGCTCGCGTCCAGCTTCTGGTTGAAAAGCTGGAAGTTGTTCCCGCTCAGGCTCCCTTGGGTGGGACAATGCGACTGCTCCACGCGCCACGAACGGATGGAAGTACGCTCGGCGGTGCCCCCCTCCCGCTGGTCGTAGTAGATCGTCCCGAGGTCGGAGGCTGTTTGGGTGGTGTCGTCGGTGATGGTCAGGATGTGGTTGTCGGCTGAATGCCTCCAGTAGTGGATGTTGCCGGTGTCCGAGCAGAGGCGGAGGAAGAAATCGAGGTCGGTTTCCCGGTACTGGGTGATGCATACCCGTTTGGGCAGGGGTTTGAGCATCTCGATAAGTTTAGAGACGCCGATCTGGTCGAGCAGGAACTTCCAGACTTCCAATGCCGAACGGTCTTGGAAGATGCGCGAGCGTTTCGTCAAGCCCAGGCGCGCTAGCCTGGGCTTGAGCGTCATGGTGTAGTGGTCGAAGACCTCGTCGCCATCCTCTTGGGCGAACGCCAGGATAACACCGTGGAAATGCCGGGTGACACCGCCGGGCAAATGGAGTGAGACGCCGGCGTAATGCCCCATCAGGCTGGCGAAGTCGATGGCTGTGCCGCGCTGGGCGACCAGGCTGACCTTGAATTCAAAGATCCCGCCCAATTTCTCGCTGCCCACTAGCCGGGTAGCCAGTAGCGTGTTCTCGGGAAGCGGGGTGAACACTTGGAGGGGCGAATTTTGCTGGGAAAAATCCGGCACCGCTAATCCTCAAGGGCTTTCTTTCCAAACTTTTTGTAAATAGCATACTAATCGAAAAGTTCGGCGGTGGGAAACCGCCTTTTTTTCGAGAGCGTGGCTTCACCCACTTTGATGGCGGAAGGTCAACTGGCATCCTTAATCCTGGTTGAGGGCCTACCAATCATCCCCCTCGGTTACGTGTGTGTCCCGTTATCCCATATGCGTGTCCGTGAAAAGAACCAGTCCCCAATGACCATTTCAGACGGTGGCGGTCCGACGTGTCTTTCGTTGTTTGTTTTTCCGTAACCCTTCAGCGGCCTGCCATGATTTTTGTCGGCACAGGCTGGAGTTGTCCTAAGCAGACATAAGATTTCAAGCTATCCACCAAGACCTGCACGGGTTTGTGTCCGCGCATCTTGAGGGTGCGGAAGATGGTCATGCAGGTGGATTGGGGCTTGGCCCCCTTCTCGCTGCGATTGGCATGGCTGTTCTACTGGATACCGAGTTGTAGGCGCCCCAAAAGTCGGTCACCAAAAACCAGATGAAGAATATCCGGATCTGCCAACTTCGGCCCAGTCTTGCGCGGAGGCATTCGCGGATCTCTTTCCGTATGATGCACCGCCTTGACGAGCAGACTCTGATCCGGTTGCCCCGGCACTACAACGGGACCGGCCATTAATGCCCAACTCTGCAACTCCGCAAGTGCGGGGGGGGTGCTGCGGAGTTGCGGACTTGGGGACTTGGAACCCAAAGGGCTACTGGATTCCAACTTTGCAACTTTGCAAGTCCCCC
>CAIWHS010000544.1 GCA_903912515.1 uncultured Planctomycetaceae bacterium | reverse complement strand
GAACCGATTGGTGGCCAGCGAAAGGGGCTGAACCGTTGGGTGATTGGGATCGGTTTGGTGATTGGCTGCCTTTTGATGGGGTATGGATGGTTTGCCTTGCAATGGCGTTGGGCTTTGGCGGACTTGCAAAGCAACAAGCCCAGGGAGGCAAGAAGCCGATTGCTTTGGTGTGAACGGATTTGGCCGCGGAGTTCGGAAGTACAACGGATGCTGGCGCGGGCGGCACGGATGAGCCGTGAACCGGGGGAGGCGGAAAAGCGACTGCAAGCGGCGCAAAAGCTGGCAGGTGGCGCGACTGAGCGGCTGCAACTTGAGTATTTGCTGCTGCGAGCCACGACGGGCGACACGGACGAACCGGCCGTTGCCCTTGGAACCTATTTATCCAATGACGATCCGGAATCGGTGGCTATTTTGGAAACCTTGGCGGCGGCCTATATTCGCGACCTGCGGTATGGGCCAGCTTATAGCACGCTTGAGCGCTGGATTGGAATGGACCCAGAGAACGCCACTCCCCTTTTTTGGCGGGGCTGGGTGCTGGAGCGACTGAACCAGGCCAAAAGTGCGATGGGGGACTATCGCAAGGCATTGGAATTGGACCCGGAGCTATTCAATGCGCGGCTGCGGGTGGCGGAAATGCTTTTGGAGGACAAGCAACCGGAAGAAGCATTGCCTCACCTGGAGCAATTGATGGCAAAGATGCCCAATAGCCCGCAAGTGATGGCGAGGCTTGGGCAATGTCGTTATTTGGAGGGGAAGCCCGAGGAGGCCCGACAACTTTTGGAGAAGGCGCAAGCTAGCTTACCTGATGATGGGCCTCTGATGCTGCATTTGGCCAAACTGGATGTTGAAGGTGGCAAGGCAGAATCGGCCATTGAATTATTGAACCGCCTTTTGAAGCGGGACCGTGGGGACACAGAGGCCCGTTTTTTGTTGGTGAGCGCTTTGCGGCTTGCGGGCAAACGGGTGGAGGCAGAGAAGGAACTGGCGGAATATGAGCTGCAAAACAAGATGTTGAAAGAGGCCAATAACCTTTTGCAGGTGGAAGCTCGGACGCCCTCGACCGATGCGGACTCGGTGGCGAGAATTGGCAAGATGCTTTTGGAGCTTGGCCAGGAGCCGCAGGCATTGTATTGGTTGGATAAGGCGCTGGAGCGGGACCCGCGGTGCCAGATGGCGCACCAATGTCTTTATGTCCATTTCACTCAAAAGGGTGACACGGCCCGAGCGGCAACGCACCAGAAACAAATTATTGCTGACGGTAAAAAAAACTAATTGGCTTGGAGCGGTATATGGACGGGCTTAGCCTTGGATTTTTGAGAAAGAGCCTAACGGCAGGCATGGTGGGACTCGCATTGGTTGTGGCTGGATGCGGCAGCCAAAGGCCCGAGGCCAAGCCTGCCGTGGTGAATAATACGCCAATCAAAGCAATTGGTAGCCCAGTAGCCGACAACCTGCCTGACGGGCCACTATTTGAAGACAAATCTGAGACATCGGGCGTGCGAAGTGTTTATGACAACGGCGAGAGCGTGAAGCCGGCCCATTTGAGCATTTTGGAATCTTTAGGCGGGGGATTGGCGGAGATTGATTTTGACGGTGATGGCCTGATGGATTTGTATTTTCCAGGTGGCGGGTATTTTGGTGGCAAGGACAACCGTGACATTTTGGGTCGCACGGGCAAGCTGTATCGCAACCTGGGCGGATTTCGATTTGAGGATGTGACAGAAAAGGCGGGCCTTGGAACGCTTGCTGGCGGCATGCCCTGGTTTTATAGCCATGCGGCGGCGGTGAGTGATTATGACCGGGACGGGTGGCCCGATATGCTGGTGACCGGTTGGAGGCGGGTGGCGCTGTTTCATAACGAGAGTGATGGCCTGGGCGGGCGAAAATTTGTGGATGTGACGACACTTGCGGGGATGGACCAGGGCGTGACATGGGCCACCAGTGCGGCATTCGCAGACTTTGACGGGGATGGATTGGCAGATCTGTATGTGTGCCAGTATGTGGACTGGTCATTCGCTAAGCACCCGGACTGCAACTACGATGGTAAAACACCTGATGTGTGCCCGCCCAAGAATTTTAACGGCTTGCGGCATTTGGTTTATCACAATTTGGGTGGTGGCAAATTCAAGGAGGTTGGCAAGGAGGCGGGTTTGCCCGAAGGCGGGGACCGTGGTAAGGGTCTTGGGGTGGTGGCTGTGGATGTGAACGGAGATAGCCGCCCGGATGTGTATGTAGGAAATGACACGGTGGACAACTATCTGTTTATCAACCGATCTACCGTGGGGAAAATCAGGCTTGAGGAGACAGGGGTAATCGCGGGGGTAGCGCGTGATGGCAACGGATCAGCCAATGGGAGCATGGGAGTGGATGCTGGGGATCTTGACGGGAGCGGTATGGCTTCGATCTGGGTGACGAACTATGAGAACGAGTTGCACGCACTTTATCGCAATATGAGCAAGAAGCAGGAGGCATCGTTTTTATTCCACACGCCTGGGTCTGGTATTGCTGCGATTGGTCAGAAGTATGTGGGATGGGGAACCGGTTTTGTGGATATTGACCACCATGGCAACGAGGACTTGGTGGTGGTGAACGGGCATGCTATCCGTTTTCCGACGACCACGGGTCGAAGGCAAAGGCCGGTTTTGCTACGCAATAATGGCGGGAAATTTAAGGTGATGACGGACCGTGGCGGGAGCTATTTTGCCGAAGACCATCTGTCGCGTGGGATGTGCATTGGGGATTTGGACAATGACGGGGCCATGGACCTTGTAGTGGCGAACATGAACGAGCCGGCTGGTGTATTGAGGAACAGCGCTTGTGGGAAGAACGGTTTCCATTGGGCGGGTTTTAGCCTTGCGCGGCCGGACAGGAGTGATGTGACTGGGGCTAGGCTGGAAGTGGTGTCGGGTGGAAAATCGCGTTACCGATTTGCCAAGGGTGGGGGGAGTTATGCCAGCAGCCCGGACAGGCGGTTGGTGGTGGGGCTCGGCCCGAACGATGCGATTGAAGGAGTGAAGGTGCGCTGGCCGGACGGGAAGGAAGAGGTTTTTGGCGGGGTGGCGGTGGACCGATACCAGAAACTAGTGATGGGTACCGGCAAAGCGCAGTGATGATTGAGGATTGGCCACACTATACGCTTTAATCTCGGATTAAGCATTCTTTCCACCGAACAGGAGCTATTCAGATGCGAATGAGCATGAGAGTTGCAGCGGTATTTATTGCCATGTCCAGTTTGGGCTGGGCAGCGGAATACACCAAGCTGACACCCGCACAGATTTTGGCTGAAGTGAAGGCAGGCAAGGCGGTGATTGTGGATGTGCGTGAGGAACCCGAATGGGAAGAGGGGCATTTGAAGCAGGCGCTATGGGTGCCGCTTAGTTCGCTCGAAGGTGTGGATGCCAAGGGGCGGGCGATGGCAATGAAGGATTTGCCCAAAGACAAGGCTATTTATCTGCATTGCAAGGCTGGCGTGCGCTGCATGAAGGCGGCGACACTTTTGGAAAAGGACGGGGTGAAGGCGCAAGCGATCAAGACGCCCTACCCTACCTTGGAAAAAACATTTGGCAGGGCTATGACCCCGGCCAAACAACCCTGAGGCATTGCGCTATGAAACTGGTGATTGTTGGTGGTGTGGCAGGCGGGGCATCGGCTGCTGCACGGGCCCGTCGTTTGGACGAGCATGCTGAGATTGTGCTGTTGGAACGGGGGCCTTATTTATCTTTTGCCAACTGCGGGTTGCCGTACTATTTGGGTGGAGAAATTCAGCAGCGGGGCAAGTTGCTTGTGACGCCGCTTGAGCGGCTGAAAGTTCGGTACAAGCTGGACGCGAGGCCCAATTCGGAGGTGACCCGGATTGAGCGCGCTTTGAAGCAGGTTTGGGTGCGGGACCGGGAGACTGGTCGGGAGTACGCGGAGAAGTATGACAAGCTGATTTTGGCCCCGGGTGCCAAGCCAAGGGTGCCTGAAATTCCGGGTGGAGATCTGCATGGTGTGTTCACGCTGCGGACTCTGGAGGACACGGACCGGATTTTCTCACGCTTGAAGGATGTACGGCATGCGGTGCTAATGGGTGGCGGATTCATCTCGCTGGAGGTAGCGGAAAATTTGGTGAACCGCGGCATTGGTGTGACGGTGGTGGAAAGAAACCCTCAATTGCTCATGCCATTTGACCCTGAGATGACCAGCCCGCTTGTGAAGGCCTTGAGAAACAAGGGAGTGGAGTTGGTGCTAGGCGGGCGGGTGACTGCAATTGAGATGGTGGATGGAAAATCTTTGCGGGTTCATTTGACTGATGGGAAAACCCTTGATTGCGACTTGGTGATGGCGGGGATTGGCGTTGAGCCAGAGAGTAACCTTGCCGCTGATGCCGGTTTGGAGCTTGGGGTGCGGGGCGCGATTCGGGTGAACGGGCAGATGCAAACCTCGGACCCGGACATCTATGCCGCGGGTGATGTGGTGGAAACGCGGGACCCGGTAACGGGGCAGCCTGGAGTGATCCCGTTGGGAGGGCCGGCCAACCGGCAGGGGCGTATTGCAGCGGACCATATTTTTGGACGGGAGGCGCGGTACCGTGGCACCCAGGGGACCGCGATAGTGCGGGTATTTGAGCTGACAGTTGCGAGCACGGGTGCCTCGGAAAAAACCTTGAAGCGGCTGAAGATGGCTTACCGGGCTGCTTATTTGCACCCGAACAACCACGCGGGGTATTACCCTGGGACGCAAGCGATGTGTTTGAAGGTGTTGTTTGACCCGCTGGATGGCCGTGTGCTGGGGGCCCAGGCAGTTGGCGGTGAAGGAGTCGACAAGCGGATTGATATTTTATCGTTGGCCATCCAGGGAAAAATGACAGTGTATGACTTGGAGGAGGCGGAATTGTGCTATGCGCCACCTTATGGATCGGCTAAAGACGCTGTGAATATGGCCGGGTTTGTTTGCTCGGGCATTTTGCGGGGGGACCAGCCGCAGGTGACGGTGGGTGAATTATTGGAGCACCAGAAAGCCGGAACGCTTGCCGCGGTGTTGGATGTGCGGGGTGCGGATGAATTTTCGAAGGGTCACCTGCCGGGGGCGATCAATATCCCTATTGATGAGTTGCGCAGCCGGTTGGCGGAAGTGCCCGCAGGACGGGTGGCGGTGAACTGCCAGGTAGGGATGCGGGGCTATTTAGCCACCCGCATTCTGCTAGCGGCGGGAAGGGATGTGGTGAACCTATCGGGGGGTTACCAGACCTGGGAAATGTTTTCAGCGGCTGGCCTGACGGCTTGATGGAAGGGACGATTTGCCTTTCAGGGCATGAGCCATGCAATATTTTTTGGAACATCTGGCGACTTGTGTCTCGGCCATGTCGGGCGTGTTGGCGGCGCGTGGCAAGCGGGTGGATTTGTTTGGCGTGGTGGTGCTGGCACTGGTGACAGCGCTAGGTGGCGGGACACTGCGGGACACGATTTTGGATTTGCGGCCGGTGTTTTGGGTGGATGATTCGAGCTATGTGGTGACGGCGATTTTATGCGCATTGACCACCTTCTTTTTGGCGCACTATGTCACTCGACTGCATCCGATGGCTGATTCGGCCCTGCAACTGGCAGATGCAGCCAGCCTGGCGTTGTTCACGCTGGTGGGGACCGAGAAATCGATAGCGGCTGGAGTGCCGCCTGTGGTGGGGATTGCGATGGGTGTGATCACGGGCACGGCGGGTGGGATGATACGAGATAGCCTGATTGGTGAGATCCCCATGGTATTTAGGCGGCAGATTTATCTGTATGCCACTGCGTCGTTTGTGGGGGCGACTGTGTATGTGGTATTGGAGGGTGTGGTTGAGCGGCAGTTGTTGCGCTTTTTGGCGATTGGAACTGTGTTTGGACTGCGGTTAGCGGCTATTTGGTGGAAGATTTATTTGCCGGTTTTTGAGCCAAAAGAGAATGTTCACCAAGGTTGAATGGTATTCAAGTGGGTTGGTTTTTTAATGTTTGTTTATATAGCCCCTTGAAGCTCATCGATTTCTCATCAGGTGTGGTGGGTGAATCGGGTTATAATGCTGCTCGACAGGGTAACGCTGAAATACTTATTGGCATTAGTATTGCATTTTTTGGGTGATTTTCGGGCAATTTTTGACAAAGAATCGGCAAGCTGACCAAGGAACGACAACCATGATCACATTGGCTCGCATGGCAGTAATGAAGCGATTTGGAACGATGGCTGCGGCGCTTCTTTTGGCGCCCTTTTGTGGGATGAGCCATGGGGAAGACTGGCCGCATTGGAATGGCGTGAGGCGTAACGGAACTTCGGCAGAAAAGGGGTTGCTGCAAAAATGGCCCGAGGGTGGTCCGGCGCTGAAGTGGCGGGTGGACAAGCTGGGGGGAGGCGACAGCGCACCTTCGGTGGCGAATGGCAAAATTTATGGCATGGGTAGCCGTGAGGGTAAGGAAATTGTTTGGGCCCTTGCGGAAAAAGACGGGAAGGTGCTGTGGACCACACCTTTGGGCGAAACCTATGCCCAGCGGATGCCGCAATCGAAGGAGGGCCCCGGTTGCACCCCGACGGTGGACGGCGAGCGCATTTATGTATTGGGTATGGGTGGGAACTTGGCGTGCTTGAGCAACGCCAGCGGAAAAATAGAGTGGCAAAAGAACCTGACCAAGGAATTTGCTGGTCAGATACCGATGTGGAGCTACCGTGAATCGCCTTTGGTGGATGGTGACAAGGTGATTGTCACTCCTGGTGGGCCGAAGGCAACGATGGTGGCCCTGAACAAGCTTACGGGCGCGACAATTTGGGAAAGCAAACTGGAGGAAGCAGCGGCTGCTAACCCGGCCCCGATGCCGGCTGGTGGCCGGGGAGGTTTTGGTCGATTTGGCGCGGGGTCGACGGCGGGTTATGCCTCGGCCATTCCGGTGGAATTCGAAGGTGAGCGGCAGTATGTGCAACTGACGGCGAAAGCCCTGATTGGGGTTTCGGCCAAAGATGGGAAGGTTTTGTGGCGGTACAACGCGCCTGCCAACCGTAATGGGATTGCCTGCTCCTCGCCTATCTACTTGGACGGTCAGGTATTTGCCGCCTCGGCTTATGGAGCAGGAGGCGGGCTGGCTAAGCTGACGCGGGAAGCAGATGGGAAGATCAACGCCAAGGAAGTGTATTTCACCAACAAAATGCAGAACCATCATGGTGGCATGGTGATCACAGATGGCTGCCTGTACGGGGCAAATGGCGGCAATGAGGGTGGTGCTCTGATTTGTTTGGATTTTCAGACCGGTAAGGTTCTTTGGGACAAGCGCGGTGACAAAAAGGTGGCGAAAGGCTCGATTGCCCTGGCTGATGGCCGAATTTACTACCGGCAGGAAAGCGGCACCGTGGTTTTGGTGGAGCCCAACAAGGAAAAGTACATTGAGCAAGGGCGTTTTGAACAAGCTGACAGGAGCAATTCGCCGGCGTGGGCGCACCCGGTGATTGCCAACGGTAAGCTTTATATCCGAGACCAGGGCCTGCTTTTTTGCCACGACATTCAGGGCAAGTAGGCTTTATTGTAAAAACCAGCAAGGCTTGGCGCCAATCAGTCAGCCCAGTCATCGCCCTTGAAGGCGGAGACCGGGCTGACTTTTTTGTGGGGTTGGAGGCTTTTTAGGCAGGAAACAATGTAAGACTCGATGGCGATGGAAGGGGAATAGGTGACCCGCCAATATTTAGTGATTTCCGCACCTTTGATCCATCCCCCGGGCAGAAAAATGCAGTTATATTCTAAAGCTTCTGGCTGGGGAACTGATGTGCCATTTGGGGAGGTATGAGCATGTTGGCTTGGAAACCGCTTTTTTGTCTGGTGGCCCTTTTCTTGGCGCCCTTGGCGGTTGGGGGGCAGGAAGGAAAATTTGAACCCCTTTTCAATGGCAAAGACCTGACTGGCTGGAAAGGGGAAACCGACTGCTATGAGGTGAAGGACGGGGTATTGGCGTGTAAAAACGGTAAGAGCGGGGTTCTCTTCAGCGAAAAAACGGCGAGGGATTGTGTGATCCGCCTGCAGTATAAATTACCCCCTGGAGGCAACAACGGGATCGCGCTGCATTACCCGGGAACTGGGACAGGATCTTTGGATGGGATGTGTGAAATTCAATTGCTAGATGACACGCACGCAAAATACGCAAAGCTTGACCCGCGGCAGGCGAACGGGTCTGCCTACGGGCTGATTGCCGCCAAGAAAGGTCACCTGAAGCCCGTTGGGGAGTGGAACACCATGGAGATTACGGTGCGGGGCCACACGCTTGAGGTGGATTTGAACGGAAGCCGGGTGCTGGAAGGCGATGTGAGCCTGGTGAAAAACAAGATGCGCAAAGAGGCACACCCGGGACTGTTGCGAACCGAGGGGCATATCGGGCTTTGCGGGCACCGGGATGCGGTGGAGTTCAAATCGATTGAGGTGAGTCCCTTACCTTTGCGATAAACTTTTCTTTGACACCAACGGGAACCTATCTGCGCCATGGCTGCACCTTCAAAAAAAACACTTTTGATCCTCGACACGGGATCCCCCTTTTGTTCGTTGGCGGCGGATCGCTTCAACTCGATCGCAGGGATGATGGGGCTGCCTTGGGAGGCAGTTGCCAAATCGATTGGCCTGGTCGGTGTTGAAAACCTGCAAGCCGCAGGCAGGGCGCTAGCGCTGAGCAAGGCGAGTGACCAGCCTGTTTGCGAAGAACGGTTTGGGGAGATGGCCAAAGCTGTGGAGTATTGGCAGATTGGTCCAAAAGATCAGGGACAGATTGACCAGCAGGTGATGGATCTGGTGGCCCGGCTGCTGGGAGGTGGGGAAAGGCCTGCTGGGGAAAAGAAGAAGGCTCCTGCCACCCCGCCTGTTAAGGAGCCAGCGAAGAAGGCGATTGTGCTGAAGGTGGGGCGTGAAACCGCAGGCAGGCATGGCAAAGGTGTGACCACGGTGTTTGACACGCCTCTCTCGGAGACGGCACTGAAAGAGCTGGGCGCAACGCTCAAGAGCCGGTGTGGAACGGGCGGAACGGTGAAGGACGGGCGGATTGAGATTCAGGGAGACAACCGTGAGCGGGTGATCTTGGAGCTGACCAAATTGGGTTATCAGGTGAAGCGAGTGGGCGGGTAGACGATTATTGGCGAGCTTTGGCAGCCTCATCCTCTAGGTGGAAGCGATGGAGCATGCGGTGGTAGAAGGGGGCCAAGAGCATGCCCATGATGGCCAGGTAGACCACGCCGCAATACAGGGCGTAGATGGTGGAAAATATTTTGCCCGTAAAGGTGTGGATTTCGACTACCGGGCCCATGCCGGCGAGGATCATGGCGGCGTTGTGGAGGCCGTCGATCCATATGCAGGGGGCGTAGGTTGAATAACCAACCGCGCCTATAATCAGAGAAAAAATGGTGACCCAAAAGGCGGCCAGAACACTCCAGACAACCCGTATGAAAAACGCATAGCCACCAAGGAGCGGGGCGGATTTGTGTTCATAATAGCGCAACATAAGTGGCCCCATTCAGCCCGGGTCCATTCAACAGGTCGAGCCTTCTCCTTTTATAACCGTTTTTGGAATGCATAAAGCAATGCCGGGATAAAATACCCCGGCATTCGGAAAGATTGACCCTGTCACCTTTTTATTTGGTGGCTGAGTCCATTTTGATGCACATGCGGCAACTGGCGGCGCATTCCTTGCATTCCTTGACACAGATGGCGATATCGGGATCATTGGGGAATTTCGCACAGACTTCCCCGCACATATCGCAGGCCTTGGCGCAAGCCTCGCAGCAAATTCCCATCATGGGACCACCGCGCGCGCAAATGGTCTGGCAAATTCGGCAGAACTCGGAGCAGTCGAGGCAGGCGCTCGCGCATTGGTGGTAATTTTTTTCACCTTTGGCGATCATCTCCATGCAGGTTTTGTGGCATTTGAGACAAGCCAGCAAGCATTCGCTGGAGGCCTTGCTGCAATCCATTTTGGGATCGGCGGCATCCTGCCCCTTTTCTTGGGCGAACGCTCCCCAAGCACCGGCCAGACTCAGCAGGCAGACCATAGCCGCCACAGACAGATTCCTTCGATTCATGGCACTCTCCCTTTGCATGACAACCCTTGGGCAGGACGGTCAGTCCGCCGTAACCCAACCTTGCATTGGGGAATACGGTATTGGGAGCGAAATAGAACCATTTGAAAATTTTGCGCTGGGTGAAGTTTGATTTGACAATCAGGACTGGTGGCTGAATTGGCGGAAAACAGTTAGGACTTCTTCGGCAGAATCAGCCTGCAGGAGGGCGTGGCGGTTATCGGCGTTGCCGGCGAAGAGGGCCAGTTGGCTGAGGAGGATAACTTGGGCCTCGGCTTGCTCGAGTGGTGTTACCAACAGGAAAAAGAGTTTGACTGGTTCGCCTGAACCGCCTTTGTAGAGGACCCCTTCCCTTGACCTGCCAAAAATAACCAGGGGGCCGGGGAGACCGGGGCAGCGGGCATGCGGGATAGCAACGCCCAAACCAATATCCGTGACTGATTCTGTCTCGCGGGTGCCGGCGATGGCGTCCACATCGACACCGGGCGGGAGGCTTGCTGGTGGAATTGCGGCAGACAGGGCCAGAATCACCTCGAGAGGAGTTTGCGACCGGAGAAAGATAAGGTCGGTGGTTGTGAAGGCAATGTTCGCAAGGTCGAGCTTTGGCTTGTTGGGGTATTCGTCCTCGATTCGGCCGACCACTTGCTCAAGAATATCTTCAATGGTGAGGAGACCCAAGTTTTTGCCCCCTTCGCGGACGAGGCAAATGGTAGCTCCCTCGTTTTGGAAATAGTGTAGAGCGGATTCGATATTGGCGGCCGGGCCCAACACGCCCATGGGGCGCATGAGGCGGGTCCAGTCGCCTATGGAATCGTGGCCGACGAGGTCTTTTACCAGCAGGTAGCCGACTGGCTCGCCTGATTGGGCATCGACCACAGGCCAACGGGAAAAGTGCTGTTCAGCGGCCAACCTGCGGACGCGGTCTATGGAGTAGGAGGTAGAAAGGAGGCGTACGCTGGCCCAGGGAATCATGATGTCGCGCACCAGTTGGGTGCGCATGCCGGTCATGTTTTCCAGCATGAGGCGCATGCGGATATCGCGGACGGTGCGATCGATGACTTCGCCGGCGGCCCCGGTGTCCATGAGCACAAGGCGCGCGAGGGCAACGGCAGCCTCGGCCTCCTCAAATATCGCGCTGGTGGCACCCACCTGTTCGAGTTCACCACGCTCGCGCAGGTAGCGGGCTCTTACAAAAATGCGCAGTTTCTCGTTGAGACTGCGGGCGATGGAAACAATAGCGGCCCGTTGGGAATGCTGGGGCAGGGCCAGAACCAGATGGGAAGCTTTCTCGACGCCGGCAAGCTGAAGGATGGTGGGGCTTGCGGCATCGCCAAAGATGGCAGCCCTGCCCTGATGAGTGATCTCCAGAACTGTGTCCATATTCATGTCGACAACGATGGTGGAAAGGCCGGCTTCACGCAAAAGGCCTTCCACAGTACGGCCTACTGGGCCGTAGCCGACCACGATGGCCAGACCTGTGGACGCCTTTTCGATCTGGCTGATTTTTGCGGCGACTCCGACATTGACATGCTGGACTTTTCGCTCGGCGCGCTTGTTGAGCCAGGCCCATAGGCGGGGGTTGGAACGGAGCCAGGCTTCGATGTGATTGCGTGAGCGAAAGAGCAGCGGGTTGAAGGTGATGGAGAGGATGGCTGCGGCCACCAACAGGCTGTACCCTTCCTCGGGCATAAGGCCATATTTGCGGGCTACTTCAGCGAGGATGAATGAAAATTCGCCAATTTGCGCCAACCCCAGAGCCACGGTGAGAGCCGTTGGAACCGGATGACCGAGAACAAGCACCAAAGAGAGGGCGATGATGGGTTTTGCCAGCAGGATGATTGCGGCCATGGCCGCCAATGAAGCCGGGTGGGTGAGCAAAATGCCAGGATCGAACAACATGCCTACAGAAACGAAAAAAAGCACGGCAAAGGCATCGCGCAAGGGTAGCGCGTCGGCCGCTGCCTGGTGACTGACGGGGGATTGGCCAACCACCATGCCAGCGAGAAACGCTCCCAAGGCCATGGAGGCACCGAAGACAGCGAAGGAACCGGCGGCGATTGCCACCGAGAAGACCAACACGGTGAGGGTGAAAAGTTCGCGGGACCGCAGACTGGCAACCTTTGTAAGCACCCACGGAATGACCCGCGAGCCGGCAAGATAGACCACGCCCACCAAGGCGACCAATTTGACCATGGCCAACGCAACGGCCGTTAGTGAATCGGTCCAACCAAGCTGTGTATTGCCTTCGGCCCCATTGGCTCCTCCGTTTGGCAAGGAGCCGAAAACCGGCAGAAGGACCAACACGATAACCGTGAGTACATCCTCGACCAAGAGCCAACCCACGGCGATATGGCCGGCTGGGGAGTGCAAATTATCTGCCTCGGAGAGAACCCGCATGAGCAGGACGGTACTGGCAACGGCCATGGCCATGCCCATGACCATGGCCGTTTTTATCTCGAAACCAAGGAACCACAGGACGGACAATGCCAACAGGGTTGTAGTGGCGCTTTCGAGGAGTGCGCCTGGCAAGGCAGTTGCTTTGACGGCCATGAGTTCATGGAGTTTGAAGTGGAGGCCCACGCCGAACATGAGGAGGATGACGCCGATTTCTGCTAGTTCGTGCGCCAGGTCGAGATCGCCTATGAACCCCGGGGTATTGGGCCCGATGAGGACACCTGCGAGCAGGTAGCCAACAATTGGGGAAAGGCGGAGCCACTGGGTGAGCAAGCCCAATACCCACGCGGCGGTGAAACCTGCCGCAATGGTGGTGATGAGTGGGGCATCATCCACAACGATTCTCCTTGGGCAAAGCATTTAAATGCCAATGTTTTTTACCAAAGAGAGCACCTGACGGCTTCCCCAAACGCTTTTACTGTTTAGAAAAAAAGAGCCTCCGACCTTTGGAAAAGGCCGGAGGCTTGGATTAATTGGGGCAGAATCAGCGTTTGAGAATTGTGCCAGTAGCCTTGGTGACTGAAGCCAAAACACCCTCGATGGGTGAAGCCAATTGCAGCGTGAAGAGCAAGTTGGCCGTCATGGTGGAATCGGGCAGGATGGTGATGGGGATGGATTTTTTTGTTTCGCCTGGCGCGAAGGTGAGAGTGCCGGAGCTGGCAACATAGTTCTTTGCAGCCTTGGCGGTACCATCAGCGGTGGAAAAATTGACGGTCACCGGTTTGGCGGAAGCTTGGGAAAGTGAAACCTCAAAAAAGGCTGTCACTTTGCCATCAGAACTGGTGTTGAGAGCAAACTGCATGGGCTGAATGAGTGACAGCTTGGACTGGTTCACTGTTTTCCAATCATCGGCCAAGATACCACCGGTATCGCCTGAGTTTGGGTTCCAGGACCAGTAGGTCCAACTGGGCCCTTGCTGGCCGGCAGGAAGGGTACCACCGGTGATTCCACCTTGCATGTATTTCACCAAGGCATTCAGCCAAATCTGGTCACTAGCGGTTTCGAGTTTGGTACCAAACTCGCCTACCAGTACTGGGGCAATGCCATTTTTGAAAAGGTAGCCCCAGTTTTTGTCCCAGATGGCGGGCAGGTTATTCGGGTAATTAGGATCACTAAACCATTTTTGTTCAAAAACAGAGGCGGGGTAGTCGTGGGTGGAATAGACCAAGCGATTGGCAACATCGAGTTGAACCGGAAAAGCTCCGGCATTGGACAGATTGCCACCCCACCAGTAATTGCCTGATGTGCCGGACTCGATTCCCTCGACGATAATGAGCCAATTGGGATTAGCGGCTAGGATGGCGTTGCCAGCTTTTTGGGCGGCCAAACGCCAGTCGGTCGCGGGGTTACCGTCTCCCCAGGTAGCGGGGCCGTGGGGTTCGTTATGCAGATCGGCCCCGATGATTGTGGAATTGTTAGCGTAGCGGGCCGCCAGCATTTTCCAATCGGAGATGAATCGGGTTTCGGGGTAGGCTGCGGTGTACCAGAGGCCTGAACCCTCGGCACCGGCGCCGGCATCTGACCGGTGGTGATCGAGGAAAATACGCAGGCCAATTTGGCCAGCATAAGCAACGATCTTGTCTAGAACCTGGAGGCCATTGAGTCCTTGAAGATCGGAATTTTTACTGAAATCGATGCCGTTTGGCATGCTTGCGGCATCGAGCAGTTGGTTGGAAATGGGCAGGCGGATGGTGTTGAAGCCTAGTTGCTTCATTTGATCCATCATTTCTTTGTAGCCACGAGTCCAGAGGCCGTGGGGTGCGAAATTGGTTCCTTCCATGCCAAACCAGTTCACTCCAGATATGCGAACAACCTGCCCTGAAGCATCGACAATCTGGTTACCCACTGTTTTGAAGAAGCCGGGGGCGGTTCCAGTGGTGGGAAGGCCAACCTGGACGCTGGAATTGGCGATTGAAATGGTGGGTGGATTGACAGGATTGCTGGCTGGGGGTGGGTTGGATGTGGCAACGCCATTGAAGCTAGCTGAAATTGGGACGCTGTTGAGAGTCCAGTTGGTTGGGCCGGCTTTCACATTGCCTGGGCTGCCGTTGAAACCAAAGCTGATGGAAGCCCCGGCAGCGATGGTGGCGTTGTAGCCCGCGTCTTGCATGGTGGTGGTGTTTCCTATTTTAGAGGTGACAGTGGCGTTCCAAATATTCGTGATGGCGAAGGGGAAATCGTAGGCTAGCTTCCAGCCGTTGATGGGGGTGGTACCAGTGTTGGTGAGGGTGATTGTGGCGGTGAAACCAGCACCCCAGTCAGTAGCAATCGTGAGATCCCCTTTGGCGGAAAGGGCACCGGGTTGAACAGCACCAATATCATCGTTGAGAATGGTGATGTTGGCAGAGGATTTGGCAAGCGTGGCCCCAAGTGGGGAACTTAGCCCCAGGGTGAAAACCTCATCGAGTTCGACCTCTTTATCACCTTGGACGGTGATTGCCACAGTTTTACTGGTCTCGCCTGCCGCGAAGGTGAGGGTGCCGCTGGTGGCGAGATAATCTGAACCGGACTTGGCTGAACCATCTGCTGTGGCATAGGCGACGGTAACGGGGGTAGTGGAGGCGGTGGAAAGAGTCACGGTGAGCGAAACTATTTTAGTAGCGGTATCGCCTTCTGTTATGGAGGCATTTGCGAGGGACAGGGCTGGCAGGGCCGGGGCCGCATCGTCATTGATTATGGTTCCGGTGGCACTGGAACGGGCCAACGTGGCACCACTTGGGCTGGAAAGCGCCAGCGAGAAGGTTTCATTTGGCTCGACTAATAAATCGCCATTGATCAAAACAATAACCGTTTTGTTGGTTTCACCGGGTGCAAAGGTGAGAGTACCTGAGGTGGGGGCGAAGTCAGTTCCGGCGACGGCAGTGCCATTTACTGTTGCGTAATTGACGGTGACCGAGGAGGCGGACTTGGCCGAAAGTGAAACTGTGAAAACAGCGTTTTTGGTGCCTGTGTTTCCTTCTGTGAGCGAGATATCTCCAACGGTTATGGAAGGCAAAGACGGAGTGGAGCTAGCTCCAGGAGTTTGGCCAAAAAGGAGTTTGTTTCCAAATTCATAAACCGGAATATTAACAATTGAAACGGGCTTGTCACGATTGGTTGAAATGCCTTGGTAGGACCAGTCGTTGGTGGGATCCCAAGCGGAGGCAGGCAATCCGGCCCGAAGGCCGATTCTCACCTGTGCCTCTTTCCAGAACGAGGATCCTGATCCGGGACTGATGCTAGTGCCTGAAAAATCTACTGTGACTTGATAGGTGTTGGCAGTGGCATCCCACGGGAGAAGGCCGCTCACCTTGGCCCCTTGTGCGTAGTTGGAAGTGACCTGCACATCGGCCGCAGAATAACCAGCAGCGTAAACCTCGGAGAGATTGACAAAATACCGGAAGGAAAGATTGCTGCTTTCCCTCGCAGGCCAGGCAGACCGGTTATTTAGTAAAGCTCGCACCTCGGTGAAGGTGGTGCCGGCTTGATTGAGTGCAGCCTCGACAAAAAACTCGTTGCTGGGTGTTTCCGCCACCGGGAAATTGGTTAGGGGTTTACCCCCGAACTCGCCATACAGGCGGGCGATTGCCCCTTGGAAACCCGCGTTGTAGTCCAGGGCGACCTCGTTGCAGATGTAATTGCTGCGCACATCTTGGTAGTCGGAATCGCTCAACGACTGTGGGCCACCCACCAAGGCCCCATAAAGCACATGGCGGTTATCATAAGAAGCATTCACATTGCCATCATAAACGCCGCTTGCGGCGCGATGATGGGGATTCTTGGGAGAGTTCATGCCAAAACCGACAACATAGCTACGCTGGGCCGGATTGTCTCCCAGCATGTAATTGATCTGCTTGACAGCAAAGTCATGGTAGCGGGTACCGTAGTCCTTCACGGTGTCGCTATAAACCAAGGCGAGGAAAGAAGTATTGGCAGCGTAGCGTAGGGATCCCCATTGATCGAGGTAGGCAAGGCCACCTGGGGTGGTGCGGATCTTTCCGGCAGCGTTACCTACCGTCCAATAATCGAGCCAACCCTCTACCTGCGCCTTGTATTGAACTTTGCCGGTCATTTGGGCCAAGAGGATAGCCGCGCCATAGGTTTTGTCATCCCATGCTTGGGTCCAGGTCAGATCTTTGCCGACGAGGTTTTGGGCATAGACAGCCTCTGCCTTGGTGAGATAGGAAATGTCATTTGTCGCCTTGTAAAGCCATGCAGCTCCCCAAGCGAGTTCATCTTGATAACCGCTGAATGAGTTGTAGTAGGCAGCCGCATCGGGAATGCTGTCTGAGTACTTGCCTCTGTAGGTGTCGGCAAAACTGTAAAGTTCTTTGGCGTGACGAATTAGCAGATCGGCGTAAGCAGGATCAGTGGGCCTGAAAACCATGGAAGCGGAGGCCAATGCTGCAGCAGCCTCGGCAGCGACATCGGAACCAGGGTGAAGCGCATCGACCCGATAGGATGGTCGGGCCATCGTCATCACTTCTGGTGCCCCCCAAAACGCATGGTCGGCACCACCATTGCCAACCTGTGCGTAGAAGACATTTGGCTCCGGGTGCGCCTTCATAATCCAATCGGTGCCCCAGCGGATGGTATCGAGCATTTGGGCAAGCTGACCACTATTGGCATAGGCGTCGCGATATTGAATGGCCCCCCAGCTCAGAAGAGTCATTGAGGATGTCATGGGAAGGGCGAATTTAACATTGTCGCCTGCGTCGTAGTAACCACCACTGAGATCAAGAGAAACATCGGCACCATCTTTTAGGGCGGAATCACCACGCCATGAAACGGGATAGTTGGCGGGCAAATCACCGGAGCGCTGTGCTTGGTAGAAAAACAATGATTTTTGCAGGACTTCGCCATAATTAAATTTGCCGGCTGGCAGTCCATCATCATTCACAATGGTTGCGGTGCCGGTAGCCTTGCTTATCACTGCGCCCGATGAAGCGGAAAGCAGGATTGAAAAATTCTCATCGGACTCGACAACGGTATCACCCAGAACTGGCACCTGAACAGTTTTGCTGGTTTCACCAATGGCAAAGGTGAGGGTTCCGGTGGTTGAGGTGTAGTCAGTGCTTGCGGTGGCTGTTCCGTTATTGGTTGCGAATTT
>CAIWHS010000543.1 GCA_903912515.1 uncultured Planctomycetaceae bacterium | reverse complement strand
AACCCCTTGCGGGCGAATCTGGTCCATCGCAGTCAGGACTGGGAATGGTCCAGCCTCAAGCCCACGTCCGCTGCGGACCCAGCAGGGCTACTTTCAGATGGGCCGGTGCCAAAACCAACTCAATGGACCCGCCTGGTGAACGCCGCCCAAAACGAGGCGGAACTCAAAGCCTTGCGGCACAGCCTGGACAGGGGCACCCCATTTGGCGCCCCTGCCTGGCAAATAAAAGCCGCCAAAATCCTTGGCCTGGAATCGTCCCTTCGCCCAAGAGGCCGCCCCAAGAAGGAAAAATAGAATGTCCCCCTTTTGCCCTCCACCACGAGAGGCTCACCTATCGACACGCCGGGCTGCATTACCGTTTGACCGATGTGGCGGGCGAGACAATCCGAGGAGTTCTGGCATAAGGTGGGTGCTGGCCTGGATCGCTTTGGTCGTGGTCTCCCCAAACGCCCGGGCAGGTCCCGCCGAAGACCATTTTGAAAACACTGTCCGCCCCCTCCTCGCCAGCCAGTGCGCCAAATGCCACGATGACAAAAAACAGCAAGGCGGGTTGAGGCTCGATAGCCGCGCCGCCTTGCTAAAGGGGGGCGAATCCGGCCCCGCCATCCTTCCGGGCAAAGTGGAGGAGAGCCTGCTGATCCGCGCGGTGCGGCACACCGGCGATTTGAAAATGCCCAGCGGCAAAAAGCTTCCCGCAGAGCAGATCGCTCATCTCGAACGGTGGGTTCGCGAGGGGGCCGTTTGGCCGGGGCCCTCCAAAGCCCCGGTAATTGGCAATGTGATGACATTTGGCAAGGACCTATGGTCATTGAAACCGGTACGCCAAGCAGCGGTTCCCGAAACCAAAGACAAGACTTGGGCCAAAACGGACATTGACCGTTTCATCCTTGCGAAACTGGAAAGGAGCGGGCTTTCCCCTGTGGCCGACGCCGACCGGCGCACACTGCTGCGACGGGTGACACTGGATCTGACGGGCCTGCCACCCACCCCGCAGGAGATTGGCGACTTTCTGTTCGACAACTCGCCAGGAGCTTATGCCAAGGTGATCGATCGTTTGCTCGATAGCCCGCGCTACGGCGAACGCTGGGGCAGGCATTGGCTGGATGTGGCGCGTTACGCCGACACCGCCGGCGATGGGTCCGACTATCCCACGCCCGAAGCGTACCGCTATCGCGACTGGGTGATCGATGCCATCCAGACAGACATGCCTTATGACCAGTTCATTCGCCAGCAAATCGCGGGTGACTTGCTCAACGATCCTTCATCTCCCCAGTACGCCAAAGGGGTGGTGGCCACCGGGTTTCTGGCTGTTGGCAAGCGGTATGGCTACGCGCCCAATGCCGACTTCCAGCATCTGGATATCGCGGACCTCATCGAATCGGTGGGTCGTTCAGTCTTGGGTCTAAGCCTCGGGTGCGCCCGCTGCCATGACCACAAGTATGACCCTGTGAGCATTCGGGATTATTACGCCATGTACGGCATATTCCAAAGCAGCCTGATCAGCTTCCCCGGAGGCGAGGAACACAAGCAGCCAGCCAACCTGGCCCCATTGGTTCCCCCGTCGGAAGCAAAACGACTGGATGAACAGCAGTCCGCAAAAGTTTCCTCCGCAAGGTCCCGGGTGGAACTGCTGCAAAGCCAGAGGGCTGCAATGGATGGCACGGAATGGGCCGGCGGCCCGGACCTTGGTTTTGAATCCCAAGCTGCTGGAAAACCACCTGACAAACCCTGGCTGGCTATGGGAGCCAACACGATCTCTCCCGAGGCTCAAAGCCCTTTCGCGCATATCCATCCGCCCGGCAAGCAAGGCGTGCGCATGGCCGCCAGTGTGCCCAATGATGGGATCCGCATGGTTTTGCCCCGGCCCATGCGCAAACAGCCCGACCAATCCATGCACCTGGCGATTGATTTTCGAACGTTGGCTGAGCCTGCTCAACCCGGGGCCTGTCGCTTCTATTTTGGGCGCGGGGTGATTGAGTCCACCGCCATCGATTTCTCCCTGTCCACCAACCAGCTCGCCATCCGGCAGTCGGACGGCTGGAAAGTGATCCGCACCATTGAACCGGGCGTGTGGCACACCCTTGCCGTCACCCTTCACCCTGCGACGGGCACAATCGAGGGAGTGGTGGGAAAACCGGGCGATCTCACGCCCATTCGCGCAAAAACCCTTCCCAACTGGGACGGCGTGATCGACACCTTCATCTGCGACGGGTTGGGGCACCAGCCAGGCAAGGTATGCACGCATGATCTGGACAACATCGCCCTGAGCCTGAAGCCAGTGGGATCACCGGGGGGGCCGATGGTGCGGAAGCCAACTCCTTCCCAGGCAGACCGAGAACAACTCGGCAAGATCGACGCCGATTTGGTCAAAGCCAAAAAGGAACTGGAAACCGTCTCGGCCCAGAAACCATACGCTGCCGCCTACGCGGTGGCGGAAGGCAAGGCCGGCAACGCCCGTATCCAGTTGCGGGGGGAACCGGACAAGCTGTCTGACGAGGTTCCCAGACGATTCCTGGAAATTCTAGGGGGTGAAAAGATATCGACCGGCAGCGGGCGGAAAGATCTGGCCCGCTGGCTAACCGACCCGGCAAATCCGCTCACTGCCCGGGTGATGGTGAATAGGGTGTGGCAATGGCATTTCGGACAAGGTTTGGCTGCCACTGCCAGCGACTTTGGCACCCGCGGCGAGGAGCCCAGCCACCCCGAACTACTGGATCACCTTGCAGGCCAATTCATGCGTGAGGGTTGGTCCCTCAAGTCAATCCACCGCATGGTCCTGTTATCGCATGTTTATCAACTGTCCAGCGATCCATCAGGCGACCTGCAGGCCAAGGATCCAGCCAACCGGTTATTGGGCCATTTCCAGCGCCGTCCCTTGGATGCGGAAACCCTGCGCGACCAGATGCTGTTTGTCAGCGGCACACTCGACCTGGCCCGGCCCGGCAGGCATCCTTTCCCGCCAGAGCCTACCTGGGGATTTACCATCCACAATCCGTTCCATGCGGTGTATGACTCCAACCACCGCTCGGTCTATCTGATGAGCCAGCGAAACCGGCGGCATCCGTACCTGGCCCTTTTCGATGGGGCCGATCCGAATCTTTCCAGCGCCGGGCGACTGGCCACCACCACCCCCACACAAGCGTTGTTTTTGATGAACAGTCCCCAGGTTCACCACCAAGCCGAAACCTTGGCCAAGCGACTGCTGGCTACCCCAGGGGATTCGCCTGCCAGAATTCGCCTAGCTGTGGAAATGACCACAGGCCATCCACCGGGTCCGGAAGGGGAGCGGGAAATGCTTGCCTTCCTAGAGGACTACAGCAGGAAGCACCACCTGGAAAAGGCTCAGCCGCAGGATGTGGAATCCAAGGCCTTGACCGCACTTTGTCGGGTGCTGCTGGTCAGCAACGCGGCAATGCACCTGGAGTAATGCCGATGTCCATCCTTTCCAGACGGCAATGGCTACAGAATGCTTCCGGTGGCATGGGCGCGATCGCGCTGGCGGGAATTCTTGCGGAGCAAGCCCGGAGCGAACCCCGAGACCCGATGGCCCCCCGGCCCGGGCACTTTCCGGCTAAGGCGGACCGGGTAATTTTCCTGTACTCCACGGGCGGCGTTTCGCAGGTCGACACCTTCGACCCCAAACCCGAATTGACCAAACGACACGGGCAGACCATCACCGCCATGCGCTGGCTGAACAAGCCGGGAAAATTCGAGCGATTCCTGGTCAAATCCCGTTTCGCCTTTGAAAAGCGCGGAAAGAGCGGCATTCCGACCAGCGAATTGTTTCCCCACATCGGCTCGGTGATCGATGAGTTGTGCGTGCTAAACGCCATGGTCGCCGACAGCGACAGCCACGACAAAGGCACGCTTGCCGCGCACACAGGTTCCGCCCAGTTCACCCGGCCCAGTGTGGGCTCGTGGGTCAGCTACGGTTTGGGCACCCTGAACCATAACCTGCCCTCTTTCATGGTGCTTGCCCCGAAGGCGCCCTACGCCGGAGCTCAAACCTGGGGCGCGGATTTCCTTCCCGGTTGCCATCAGGGCACCCATGTGGTCCCTGGGCCTGACCCGCTGCCCCATGTGCGACGGCCAGCATCGGCGGGCCCCCTGCAGAAAATGGAATTGGGACTTTTGGCGCGGCTGAACCAAGGCCACCAAGCCAGCCGTGCCGCCGATCAGGCGCTGGAAGCCCGTATCCGCTCCTTTGAAACCGCGTTCGGCATGCAGGCGGCCGCACCCGAGGCTTTCGACCTGTCGCGGGAAAGTACGGAGACCCTGCGGCTGTACGGATTGGAACCGGGCACCACTTCCGGGTTCGGCTGGCAATGCCTTGTAGCCAGGCGTCTGGCGGAGCGAGGCGTCCGCTTTCTGGAATTGATCGATGTGGGCTCCAGCAGTTCGGAAAACTGGGACTCCCATGGCAACATGGCAGACCACATCCCGCTGGCCAAAAAGATCGACCAACCCATCGCCGCTCTGATCACCGACCTAAAGCGTAGGGGCATGCTGGACAGCACCCTGGTGGTTTGGACGACCGAATTTGGACGAACACCCTTCAACGCCACCAAGGATCACCCCGGCCGCGAGCACCACAACCTGGTGTTCACCTCCTGGATGGCGGGGGGTGGCGTGAAAGCTGGCGTCACGCACGGCAAGTCGGACGAATTGGGCATTTTTCCCGCCGAGGGGCAAGTACACACCCACGACCTACACGCCACCATGTTGCACCTGTTAGGACTGGACCACGAGCGGCTCACATTCCGCCATGCCGGTCGGGACTACCGTTTGACCGATGTCGCGGGCGAGGTGGTGAAGCCGGTTCTGGGGTGATCATCATGCAAGGATTAAATTTT
>CAIWHS010000542.1 GCA_903912515.1 uncultured Planctomycetaceae bacterium | reverse complement strand
CACAACCCGGTGCAGGTGCTGGTGGAATCCTTGAAATCTTATGTGCGATCAGGACAACTTCCGCCTTTGCCTACAAAAATCACGGCAGGCGGCTGAAGGGTTACAGTTTTTTCAGTTTGGCTTTGTGCCCACTCAGCGGCTTGCCCAGGGTTGATTTCTGTTAATCCAAGCAAATTGAGACCGGCGGAAGAGCCCACAAGGAGTTCAAAGGCGCGATCACTTAAACCACTCACCCCAGCCAAATTAATTTCATCCAAATCAAGACCGGCCAAAAATGTCGCCTGACCCTTATTGAGCCCTTTCATTCCATTGAGTGAAAGGGTCTTCAAGTTTGAACCTTCGGTGCAAAGGCCGTTGGGATAATCAAAAGTCCTCACCCCATTCATTTCCAGGGCATATGGGAATTGGATGAATTGTTCCCAGACATCTTGGGGTAGATGGTTGATGCCATTGAGCCTGATTGTCTTGATGCCGCTCCGACTGAGCCCGGAAATCAATGGGATTTCCAAGTTATTTATGCCATTTAAAATCATGGTTTGGTGGTATTCGGGATAGGCATTAAAGCCTTCCATTGCCTTCAGGGATTCTTGTGAGATGGATTTCAATCCATTCATGCTAATTTGGTGGCCATTTTCATGGAAATCGGCCCTGCTGACAAAAACAGCCGCGACCTCTGGAGTCAAAACCCGCAAGCCATCCAAAAATAATGAATCGATGGTGATCAAATGGTTTGCCACATCGGGAGAGATTTCTTGTAATGCCCCAAGACTGAGGCCTTCACGGGTCAATGCAAGGATTGATGCCACCGTGGGTGAAATTTTGCGGATGCCATCCAGGCGCAATAGTTTTATTCGCCGGTTGTTCAAAACAGATCCGTTCCAAATCAATGCCTCTGCCGTTTCCTCGTTTAATTCGGTTAGCCCATTGAGTTCCAAAACCGAATGAGCCCATCCTGATGCGGTGCCACTGTGAAATATGCTCAAACCATAAGCCGTTTCAGGATCCAATACCTTCAAACCGTTCAGACGGAGGGGCTGCTCCGGAAAAACCAGAGACCAGTTTTCTGCAAGTGTTTCCGCCGCGTCGGGATCCAATTTCGTGACAGAATTGAAGTCTAGATCGGAGGGCTGATCCAGGTAATTTTCGACATGTGTCTTGGTGAGTTGCATTGATTGGTCTTCCTAAATGAAAACGTTTTTCAGGGAAAATGCGTGATTGTCGAATCCGGAAGTGCCAAGCATGTAAATACGCCATGGGCAATTGTGTCGATGCCAATTGTGTTGAGCTGCCTTTTAAGTTTTAACTCGCCTTCTGGTCCAATAGAGGCATCATTCCAGTGACCGTAAACCACCAGTTCAACACCCTGGTAAAAGGCAGGAAAATCGCGGTCACCCCAGACAAGATACTTTTCGGCTTGGTTTTCTAAGGTTAGCCATGGATTCACCCCAGCTTGGGAATAAAAACCATGCCTGTTGCGGTGAAAAGGTTTTAGCTGTTCGAGGAAATGTAAATGGCCTGAAGGCATGGCTTGTGCAACCCGGTCATACGGGAGGGAGTGTGCCCCCGTGAAGATATCAGGGCCCAACCTTTCAAGCTCT
>CAIWHS010000541.1 GCA_903912515.1 uncultured Planctomycetaceae bacterium | reverse complement strand
CCGATTGGTTCTGGAAGATGCGCGAGCGTTTCGTCAAGCTCAGGCGCGCCAGACGGGGCTTAAGCGTCATGGTGTAGTGGTCGAAGACCTCGTCGCCATCCTCTTGGGCGAACGCCAGAATAACACCGTGGAAATACCGGGTGACACCGCCGGGCAATTGGAGCGAGACATAGGCGTGTTGCCCCATCAGCTTGGAGAAGTCTATGGTGGTGCCGCGCTGGGCGACCAGGCTGACTTTGAATTCAAATATCCCGCCCAATTTCTCGCTACCCACCAGCCGGGTGGCCAGCAGGGTGTTCTCTGGAAGCGGGGTGAACACCTGGAGGGGCGAATTTTGCTGCGAAAAATCCGGCACTGCGAATCCTCCAGGGTGTTGTATCAAAAATTTTCGGATTGCGCAGCAAAATTAATCAAACAGTCCGGCGAGGGAAACCCCGTTATTTTCGAAACCGTGGTTTTCGCCTAATTTGATGGCGGAAAGTTACCTTACATCCTTAATCCGCCTTGAGGGCCTCCCAATCATCGCTCTCGGTTACATGTGTGTCTGTGACGGGTGTCTTGTTCTCCCAAATGCTGCCGTGGGTGCGGATGTTCCGCTTTTTTGGCCTCGGACGGGTACGGCCAGCGTCCACCCGTTTTGTAAGACTTTGAAGTAAAAAAGGGGACATTCTACTTTTCAAGAAAGGTTGGTTGAGGTGATAGTGCGACAATGCCTCCAACTTCCAGGTCCTCGCGCGGTGGCTCTGTTTACCATGCCCTGAATCAATGCAATGGACGGAGCAATGTTTTTCACAACGAAGAGGCTTTCGCAGCATCTGTTGGGCTGATTCGGGAGCCAACAACAAGGCACCCATGTGGCTGACCGGTTATTGCCTGAGGATCAACCACTTCCACCGACTTCATTGGTCTAGGAGGGATGGGGACCTAAGCCGGTGGATGCAGTGCCTGTTGACCAGCCATATCCGGCGTACCACCGCGATTATCCGGGAAGCGGCCATGTCTGGCAGGGCCGCTTCAAGGCCTTTCCCGTTCAACACGACACCCATTATCTGACCGTGAGATCAAAAGTGGTACCCAAAATAGCCTGAATATTGAGGTCAAATGATAATTTGGTAGTACTTGGCAGCTAACAGGAGGCCTTCTCCGCCAACTGCATTTGTCTAGAATAAGCTAAGCCTCCGCCTCCTAATCGGCGGGGGTTTGTCTTTTCAAGGTGGGAGTTTAGTTTCATGGCAGATGTTCAGCCGTTTCGTGGCTACCGGTACAATCTTGCCCAAGTTGGCGCACTTGAGGATGTTATCGCTCCCCCCTACGATGTGATCGATTCCGCCTTGCAAGAAGAGCTTTACGCCAAAAATCCAGCCAATGTTGTCAGGCTCATCCTGAACAAGGAAACACCCAACGATACCGAACTCGACAACCGCTACACCCGCTCCGCTGCCTGCCTGCGGGATTGGCTGGCAAACGACATACTCCTGCAAGAATCCCAACGCAGCATCTACGCCGTGGAGCAGCGCTTCGAGGTCGATGGCCGCATACTCACACGCAAGGGCTTTTTGGCGCGTGTCAAGCTCGAGCCATTTGGCCAAGGCAGTATTTTTCCCCACGAAGAGACACTTTCTGGCCCCAAAGCCGACCGCCTCAAACTGTTCCGCGCCACCGCCATGAACCTCAGCCCGGTCTTCGGCCTCTACCCGGATCCAACCGCTGCTGTACCCAAACTCCTCGACCAAGCCATTGGTCGGGCGTTGCCCATCGAGGCCACCGACCATCTCGGGGTTGTCACTCGTATCTGGCCTTTGGCCGATCACCATCTCGTCAACCAGATCACTGCCCTCATTGCCGACAAACCGGTCTTTTTGGCCGATGGCCACCACCGCTACGAGACCGGCCTGAAATATCTGTCCGAGCGCGAGCAACAGGCCACCCTCGAAGGTCGCACACTCGAACCCGATGCCCAAGCCAGATACATACTCATGTTCCTGGTCGCCATGTCGGACAAAGGCCTTGAAGTCCAGCCCACCCACCGCCTGGTGCGCGGCCTGCCCGGAATCTCCACCGAACGCCTGCGCGAACTCCTCGAGCCCGCCTTCGACATCGCGCCATTTGGCAAAGGCGAAGAGAGCTGCAAGGCCGCTTGGGAGGAGATTGAAATGGGCGGCGAGCAGGATGTTCTCGCCTTCGGCACTCGTTCCGATAGCAACTGGTTTCTTGCACGCCTGAAGGACCAGGCCACCATGGAACAGGTCGCCCCCGGAAAATCCGATGCTTGGCGCGCCTTAGGCGTTGCCATCCTCCACGGCGTCGCCCTCGACGGTTTATTGAAGCCCCATGCAAGCCCCGATGGACTCCGCTGCACCTATGTCCACCAGGTCCGCGAGGTCATCGAAGACCAAGCCTCAGCCCAAGGGGCCGACATAGCCGTGCTGGTTCCACCCGCAACCATCGATATGGTTGAGGAAATTGCCGGCGGGGGCGAAAAAATGCCCCCCAAAAGTACCTACTTCTACCCAAAGATCCCCAGCGGTCTGGTTTTCAACCCGTTGAAATGATCCAAAACGAAGAGTGCTAAAAGAAAGGGAGGCTAATCATGCCGATTG
>CAIWHS010000540.1 GCA_903912515.1 uncultured Planctomycetaceae bacterium | reverse complement strand
CCAGATCAATGTCACCCTTCCGGCAGGTTCATCCCTCACCGCTTCCAACCAAGTTGCCGGGCAGATAGATTCCAGACTGCTTTCCATGCGCATGAATGCGACTGACCCTTCCGCTCCTATACGGCATTTTGTCAGGCGGACCGGCCGTGCCGAGTTGGATGAGCATGCCGAGCCTGTCAGCCGTTCGGAATACATCATTTCCATGAATCCGAATTCAGGTCAGACCCGTGAGGCGATGCTTGCCAAACTCTTGGGCGATCTAAGGCAAGATGTTCCTGGGGTTGATTTTGAAGCCGAGCAGCCCATGGCCCATCTCATCTCGCACATGTTGTCCGGTGTGCAAGCTGAAATCGCCATCAAGATCTTTGGCGATGACCTCGACCGCTTGGGCAAGTTGGCTAGCGACATCAAAGGCGCGATTATGGATATTCCAGGCTTGGCACCGCCCGTGATTGATCCGCAAGAAACGGTCGATGAGCTGCATATCATCCCCAGGCCCGATGATTTGGCGTTGTATGGAATCAGTCGAAGGCAAGTCGCCCGATTTGTCGAAACCGCCATGAAGGGTGAAGTCATCTCCCAGGTATTGGAAGGCCAGCGGCGTTATGACCTGGTAGTCAAATTGCAAAGCAGCACCCGCACCGATTACCAAAAACTGGGCGAATTGAGAATTGACCTACCAGGCGGGCGCGGGCAGGTCAGGCTGAAAGATGTCGCTGATATTCCCGAATCTGCCGGCGGGCCCAACCAAGTCAACCACGAGAACGCCCGCAGGAGAGCAGTCATTCGCTGCAATGTCTCAGGGCGTGACCTCGGTGGCGTGGTGGCCGATATTGAAAAACGGGTGCGCTCCCAAGTTCCAATGCCCGAGGGGTATTTTGTCGAATATGGTGGCCAGTTCGAGGCCCAAAGATCAGCAACCCTGCTCATCGCCATTTTGGCCATGGCTTCCATTGCTGGGATATTTGCGGTGTTATATATGCTATATCCATCGGTTTCTATCAGCCTGCAGATCCTGAACGCTGTTCCCACGGCCTTTATTGGCGGGGTTCTGGCGTTGGCTCTCACCGGACAGACCTTGTCTGTTGCCAGCCTGGTGGGCTTTGTCTCGCTCGCGGGTATTGCCGTGCGTAACGGCATTTTGCTGGTCACCCATTATTTTTATCTCCTCCGCGAGCAAAAACTCTCTTTCAGTCGGGAGACCGTTTTGCGGGGCAGTCTGGAGCGTTTAGCCCCTGTGCTGATGACCGCCTTGACCGCGGGCATTGGTCTGGTGCCGCTGGTTGTTGGCGGCAACAAGCCAGGCTTGGAGATTCTTTACCCGGTTTCCACGGTGATTTTGGGTGGCCTGATCACCTCCACCCTGTGCGAGTTTCTCATCCACCCGGGCATTTTCTGGCGTTTTAGCGGCAAAGATGCCAACCGCTTGGCAAAGATTGTTCCAGACAGCGATGAGTTGTTGTAGGTTTTTAAGTAGGTTCAATTCTTTTTACAAAAGAGGTTGCGATGCGTTCATTCAGGTTGCTTTCAACGCTTGCTTTGTTAGCTGGAACCGGGTTACTGGGTTGTGGCGAACAGCCCAAACCTTCTGGCAAAGGCCAGTCGATCAAGGTTGCCTCCAAGGACGACAAAGATCATTCCCACTCCGATGGGCCGCATGGCGGCACCATCTTGGAGTTTGGCAAATACCATGGCGAGTTCTGTGTCGACCATGGAAAGAAGCAAATCACGGTTTATATTCTCGACGGCGGGGTGAAAAAGTCCGTGCCTATTTCAGTCGAAAAACTGCTGCTTAGCATCAAAACCCCGCAGTTTCAGGCTGACCTGCTGGCCAGCCCCCAAGATGGTGATCCCAAAGGCTCCGCTTCTCGCTTTATCGCTACTGATGAGCGGTTTGGCAAAGAGCAGGAATTTGAAGGCACGGTAAGTGGCGTTATTGATGGCAAGCCTTATCTTGGAGATTTCAAGGAAGAGCCCCATGCTGATCACGATCACGGAAAAAAGTAGCCATAGGCTGAGATTGCGTTGTAATTGGTGGGAGTGAGTTTGCATTGATTTGGAGCCCTACCGTGCATGCCCCTTTTCGGAAATTCGCCTTGATTTTGGTCACGATTGGCGCCCTGTTTGGGGCTTTGGCAATCGCCAAGACCGAATTTCAAGGGCAGCCGGGCGGCGGATTGAAGGTGGGGGCTGCCATGCGCATCCTCACCCCAGACCCCTTGCTACCGGTCTCGGGCGGCATGGGGGCGCCTAAGCCTGTTAAGGAAAAGCGCGGTGAGATCACTGTCCGTGCCATGGTCTTGCAAAAGGGCGATACCACGGTTGCCTTGGTGGGTATTGATCTTCTTGGCTTCCCCTCGGTGTTGGGCAACCGGGTTCGCTCCAAGGTGCCGCGCATTCAGGGTGAGAACATCCTGATAGGGGCCTCGCACACCCATAGCGCTCCGGATGCCTATGCTTTTCCCGATGGCAAGGGCGGCCACACCGCCCATCTGCCTTTTCTTGACATGGTCTGCGACAAAACGGCCGAGGCGATTAACGCCGCTCTCGATGCGGCTGAACCCGCCTGGCTGAGGACTGCAAGCGGCGAGGCCCAAGGGCGCATCGCCTACAACTATTACGCTCCCGACCTTTACGACCGCCGCATGGGAGTAATTCAGGCGGTTCGCCCAGCCGATGGCAAACCCATCGCCACGCTGGTCAATTATGCGATTCATCCT
>CAIWHS010000539.1 GCA_903912515.1 uncultured Planctomycetaceae bacterium | reverse complement strand
CGGTCATCCATTGCGCAAGGACTATCCGCTTCGCGGGTTGGGTGAGCGCCACCATTTCGTGCCTTTGGCGCGCGACGAGTCCTGAGGAGCACTGGAACCATGCCCTTGAAACTTGCCGATGCAATCGCCGCACCTGAAGTGGAGGAGCGGGACTGCCTTTGGACCCTGAACTTTGGGCCCCAGCATCCGGCCACTCACACCACCTTGCGGTTGGTGCTGAATCTGGATGGCGAGGTGATCCTGAAGGCTACGCCTGATATTGGTTTTCTGCATTCTGGTTTTGAGAAGCTGGGAGAGCATCTGGATTTCAACCAGTATGTGACTATCGTCGACCGGATGAATTACATTTCGCCGGTTGCAAACGAGATCGCCTGGCATCAGACGATTGAAACTCTGCTAGACATAGAGCTTACCCCGCGATGCAAGATGATACGGGTGATATTTGCCGAGTTGATGCGTATTCATGACCATTTACTTTGCTGCGGTGCGGCGGCTTTGGATTTGGGCGCTTTCACTGCATTTTTATATGCTTTTAACCAGCGCGAGTTGATTAACGAAATCAACGAGTGGGCGTCGGGCCAGAGGTTTCATCCTAGCTACACCCGAGTGGGTGGTTTGCAGCGGGATGTGGACGATGCTTGGGTTGATCGGGTGAGAAGCTTTTTGGGCGGTTTTATAGCTGCCCATAACGATGTGAGCAGGTTGTTGAATCGCAACCGGATCTTTTTGGACAGATGCCGTGGTGTGGGTGTTTTGACCAAAGAAGAAGCCATCAACCGTTCAGTAACCGGGCCAGTAGCGCGCGCCTCGGGTATTCAGCGTGATCTGCGTCGTCTACGGCCTTATTTGGCTTATGAGGCAATTGATTTTGATGTTGTGTGTGCCGAAGAGGGGGACTGCCTTGCCCGGTACCTCGTGCGCATGGAAGAGATGCTTGAGAGCTACAAAATTGTGAAGTGGGCAATAGAGAACCTGCCTGGCGGTCCTGTGAATGCGGATGTGGAAGGCCGAATGGTGCTGCCTAACCAGCTTTCGGTGTATCGCAGTATCGAGGGGTTGATCAATCACTTTGAATTGAACATGAGCAACCGCAAGTGGAAGCCTCCGGTCGACGAGGTTTATACGGCGACGGAAAGCCCCAACGGTGAGCTTGGTTTTCATGTGGTTTCGGACGGCGGCCCCTGCGCGTGGCGTGTGAGGACGCGACCTCCATCGTTCATTCATTTTTCGCTTTTTCCGCATTTGGCTGAAGGCCATGCTGTGGGCGATGTGGCAGCCATATTAGGAAGCTTGAACATCATCGCCGCGGAGCTGGACCGATGAGCCAACACCACGGGCCGAAGCCTGTATCACCTCATGCAGCCAAGGTTCCAGCCGGGCCGTTGCCTGCTGAGATACGCGAGAAAATAGTTGAATTGTTGGGTCGTTATCCCAGCAAGCAGGCTGTGACCTTGCCAGCGTTGCACCTGACGCAAGACCGGTTGCGGTGTGTTCCACCGTGGGCCGTGGAGGAGATTGCGGATCTTTTGGATCTGTCACCGGCTGAAGTGCATGACACGCTGAGTTTTTACGGTTTTTTCAGGCCCGCGACTGATCCCTTGGGCAAGAAGCGACTTTGGATTTGCCGAAGTTTGGCATGTGCTCTGCGGGGTGCTGACCAGATTCTGGATGAGGCGGCTCACAAGCTGGGTGTGGAAGTTGGCGGCACAACCGCTGATGGGGCAATCACATTAGAGTTGGCCGAGTGTATCGGGGCCTGTGAGGCCGCACCTGCGTGCATGGTGGATGACGAGCATTTTCACCATATCGACCAAGATGGGGTGCTTGACAAGTTGGTGGGAGAATTGCGCCAAGCGTGAAGCGATGGTTTTTGGGATTTTGGAACAGGTTGAACCAAGCGGAGTGGACTGATGGCTGCCTTTGAACCGGTACTGCTGCAAAGGCTGAACAAGCCGGAATGCAAGACCCTCGAGGGCTACCGAGCGGATGGTGGCTACCGGACGCTGACACGCGCTCTCAAAGAGATGAGCCCTGATCAAGTAACCACCGTGGTGAAAGACGCGGGCTTACGGGGGCGTGGCGGTGCAGGTTTTCCAACGGGTTTGAAATGGACCTTTTTGCCCAAAGGGAATTCGGGTCCGGTTTATCTGTGCGTGAATTGTGACGAGAGCGAGCCTTGCACCTTTAACAATCGGTATTTGATTGAATGTGACCCGCATCAGGTGCTTGAGGGGATTATTCTTGCCAGCTATGCGATTCGAGCCAGAGTTGCTTATTTTTATGTTCGTTATGAGTATGGCACAGGCACGCGCACGATGCAGCGGGCCATTGACGAGCTGTATGCCGCAGGTCTTTTGGGCAAAAATATTCTGGGCACTGATTTTAGCTTGGATGTGTTTGTTCATCGGGGTGCGGCGGCCTACATTTGTGGCGAGGAAACCGGGCTGATTGAATCGTTGGAAGGTAGGCGGGCGTGGCCGCGGATCAAGCCGCCGTTTCCGGCGATTGAAGGGGCTTTCCGCAAGCCGACCATTGTTAACAACCCAGAAACCTTGGCGAATGTTGTGCATATCGTTGAGAGGGGCGGGGAATGGTTCAAATCGCTCGGTGTGCCACCTGACCCGAAGAATCCGCGTGATGCGGGCAGTTATGGCAGCAAGCTTTATTGCATTTCCGGTCATGTGAACAGGCCTGGCATTGTCGAGCTACCCATGGGTGTGACGCTTCGCGAATTGTTGGAGGTTCATGGGGGCGGAGTTTGGAAGGGGCGGAAAGCGAAGGGTGCGATTCCAGGTGGCAACAGCATGGGAATTTGCACGGAGCCGGAGTTTGACATCCCGCTAGATTTCAATGGTCCTGGCAAGGTTGGCTGCCTGGGCTTGGGTACTGCTGCTGTGACCGTGTTTGATGAGACCACCAGTATTGTGGATGTATTGCACAATATTTGTAGGTTTTTTGCCCATGAGTCATGCGGCCAATGCACACCTTGCCGCGAAGGCACCGCGTGGATGTTGAAGATTGTTGAACGGATCAAGCGCGGACAGGGCCGACTTGAGGATTTGTCGATCCTTGAGGAGGTTGCCGACAAGATTGGCATCATGCCTGGAACGACAATATGCGGATTGGCGGATGGTGCGGGCTGGCCTGTGAAGACGGCGATCCGCAAGTATCGCGACGAGTTCAAGGCTTATTTGCGTGAGGGAACCCCCAAGGGGGGGACCAGCAGTGGTATGCGGCTTTCGATGGCGGCGGGACATTGAGGAACGGTTGAGGTGCAAGCCGGAACGCGAAAAGTTAGCGTGATGGTCGGGTGATCGGCTGAGCCTGAGGAACCTTCGATGGCAACGGTTTATGTGAATGACAAGGCCGTGGATATTGGCGACGAGCGACTGAATTGCATTCAGGCTGCCGAGCGCGCTGGCGTGACCATTCCGCACTATTGCTGGCATGCAGCCCTGAGCGTTGTGGCCAGTTGCCGCATGTGTTTAGTGGAGGTGGGTGAGCGCAAGGTGGATGAGAAGGGGCAGGTTGCGATCGCCATGCAGCCGAAGGTTGTGCCTGGTTGCCAAACACCGGTGAAAGACGGGATGGTGATTCGAACAGCCGATGCGAAGGCCAAAGACGCGCAGGAGCGGACCCTAGAAAGCATCCTGTTGAACCATCCCCTGGATTGCCCGGTTTGCGACAAGGCCGGGGAGTGCTTGCTGCAGGATTTCAGTTTTCAGTTTGGCAAAGCTGAAAGCCGGATGGTGGACGAAAAAAACACGCCCCCCAACAAACCCGACCTTGGGCCTAATGTGGGTCTTTTCACTGATCGTTGCATCATGTGTAGCCGTTGCGTGCGGTTCACCCGCGAGGTGTCTGGCACAGCGGAATTGCATGTGGTGAACCGTGGAAGCCATTCTGAAATAGATGTGTTTGAAGGGCACCCCTTGGCGAACAAGCTGGCCACTAATGTGGTCGACCTTTGCCCGGTTGGGGCTCTTTCGAGCAAGGATTTTCTGTATTCGCAACGGGTTTGGAACCTGAAGACGGTCAACAGTGTGTGCAGCGGTTGCTCGACAGGCTGCTCGATTTTGGTGGATTCAAACAAGGACATAGTTTACCGATTACGGCCGCGTTTTAACCCTCGGGCGCAGGGGCACTTCATGTGCGACGAGGGTCGGTTGGGTTATCACCATGTGAATGATTCGGCCCGATTGGGTCAGTATCTGGTTCGGGGAGAGCAGGGAACCAAGGCTGTGGAATGGGCCCAGGCTGCGGGGTTGTGTCGGGAAAAATTGGCAGCGGAAGCCTCGAAAGATCCGGGTAGGGTTTGGTTTGTGTTTTCGCCGTCGATGACGGTTGAGGAAGCTTGGCTCTTGGCAAATTTTGCCCAGAAGCTGAGTCCATTTGTGAAGCTGGTGATGGGGCCAGTGGGTGTGGTTGGTGAAGATGACACCTACCCCAAAGACCGGAAAGGTCGGCCTGCACAGCCTGTGAAATTCACCATTAGGGCGGAAAAGGCGGCGAATTTGCGCGGTGTGCGGGGGATCCTGAATCACTTCCAGAAGGATCGAGCCACTTACCAGCAATTTTTGGCGGCAGCAAAATCGGGCCAAGTGGACGCTTGCCTGATTGCCGCAGGGCAATCGCCCCAAGTTTACAAACCTTCCGTTGAAGAGGGTGATGCCCTCTCCGCTGTGCGATTTGTGGCGGTACAGCAATTGTTTTCGTCTCCCTTGACTGACCGGGCTCACCTTGTGATTCCGGCTTCGGCTTTTAGCGAGATCGAGGGAACGCTGGTCAATCACGCAGGGCTAGCACAAGCCACCAAGGCAGCTTGCGCGCCCTCGCGAGGGCTGAGGACAGACGGGCAGTTTTTCCTTGAGCTTCTTGAGAGGAAAGGATTGGTGCATGCGGCCAACCTTCGCAAGGAAATCGCCAAGGCGGTTCCGGCCTTCAAGCCTCTTGAGGTTGGAGACCTTGGAGAATACGGTGTGTTTTGTGAGAAGCTGAAGGAGCAGTCCTGAGGTTTCCTGGTGGCAGCGCACGAGACTTTGTAATTAGGCGTAGAGAAGGCGAAATATGGACTGGAACGCGCTTATTCCCCTGCTGGTGACATTGATCACCATCGCCGTCATCCTTGGCGGCGTGCTGGGTGGTGTCGCCTACCTGACTCTGCTTGAGCGCAAAGTATCCGCTTGGGTTCAGGACCGGTACGGGCCCAACCGGGTAGGCTTTGATTTTGGCCAATCTTGGCTATGGTTTTTGCGGAAAGCGTGGGGGTTGGGTCAGCCCTTGGCAGATGGTGTGAAGTTTCTGCTGAAGGAAGATGTGATTCCGGGGCATGTGGACAAGGTCTTTTATTTGTTGGCCCCCATGATTGCGATGGGGACCGCGCTTTTCGCGATGGGTGTGGTGAGTATTGGCGACACCCCGGCCCCCCCTGCGCTTGTGATGAGCAAGCCAATTGCCGGTCAGGAGAAAAGCGGGATCAATGTGCTGACTTTTCCAACCTCGATTGAGGATGTGAAGCGGTTGGAGCGGAGTGGTGAGTTAAAGGGCTATGTTGACCAAAACGAAGCCTACCAAAAACGGTGGAAATTTTCGATTAACCCAGGTGCTGATATTGGTTTTTTGTTTATTTTTGCGGTAGGTAGTTTGGCGGTTTATGGGATTGTTTTGGGTGGGTGGTCGAGCAACAACAAATACAGCCTTTTGGGGTCTTTGCGGTCGAGTGCCCAGATGATCAGCTATGAGATTCCTATGGGGCTTTCGATTGTAGGTGTGCTCATTTTGGTTGGCTCGCTGAACTTGGAACGCATTGTGGACTGGCAAGCACGCAATGGGTGGCTAGCATTTTACCAGCCGACGGCCCTTCTTTTGTTTTTGACAGCCATATTTGCCGAGTGCAACCGTTTGCCATTTGACCTGCCAGAGTGCGAGCAGGAGTTGGTGGGCGGGTACCACACGGAATATAGCGCGATGAAGTTCGCGATGTTCTTTTTGGGCGAATACACGCACATGATCACCACGAGTTTTTTGACTGTGGCGCTATTTTTGGGTGGTTGGCATTTGCCGGGCCTGGAAGCGTTTCTGGGTGCTGACAGTTACATCGCATTGGCCGCCAAATTGGGCCTTTTTATGGCCAAGGTAGGTGGTGTGGTCATGTTGTTCATGATGATTCGTTGGACCATTTTGCGCTTCAAGTTCAACCAACTGATGAATTTGGCTTGGAAGGGCATGATGCCTTTGGGTGTTTTAAGCCTTTTGGGTTCGATGGTTGTCGGGCAATTTGGTTTGTCGCCTTGGCTGTTACTCCCTTGGTCATTAGCCATTTTGTTGTTGGTCACGGCCCTTGGTGCGTTTTTGCCTGCGGAAGATACCAAGGTTCATTTCAAGGTTACTCGGGGCAGGGCCCCTTCGGCATCTGGAGTGGTGGTCAGGCGGCCTGCTGGTGCTGAGGCTGTTTAGCATAAGGCTTGGGGGCTTAGTGCCCTTTGGATGAGCAATCAGGAGTGTTTCAAGATGAGTCAGGCAAAGCCTCAAAAAGTGAAGTGGGTGAAGCCTCCCAAGCTTGGGTTGCTGGAACAGATGTATTTTCCCACTGTGATTAGTGGCATGGCGACAACTTTGAAGCATATGGTGGGAACTCTGACCGGGACTGGTGACAAGAATATCCAGGTGCAAAGCTATCCCGAAGAAAGGCCCACGCTCCCGCCCCATTACCGGGGTGTTCATCGCTTGAATCGTGATCCAGAAGGGAGGGTGAAGTGCGTGGCGTGTTACATGTGTTCGACCGCCTGTCCTGCCCATTGTATTGACATTGTGGCCGCCCCATCCCCTTGGCCCGACCGTGAGAAATATCCGGAAACTTTTGTGATCGATGAGCTGCGCTGCATTTATTGTGGGATGTGCGAGCAGGCTTGCCCTGTGGATGCGATTGAGCTGACAACGATTTTCGACCTCACCGGCATGAGCAGGGAGGAGATGATGTTTGACAAGGAAAAGCTGCTGAGTGTGTTTGACAAAACCGTGGCTGCAGGGACCGATCCGGTACGAACGCAGCCTGGTCGCCTTGGTGTGGCATCGTTGCCTGCTGGTGCCGGTTTGACAGGGTCATCCAGCGCGCAGAGTTGATTCAATGGGGGTTTGTGACCAAGGCGAGCTTGGTCATGGATCCGGGTAGTATTTATGCAGGTGAGTTGCTCAAGGAAGGCTTTATGCCGCCGATCGGACAGCCATTTTTATTTGCGGAGGGCGGGATGAATAACCCGGTTGCCCTTTTGCCTCTGGGAGCAGTGCTTGCTGCTGCTCTTGGATTGTTTTTGTTGCTTCCCAGCCCGAAGGGCGGGCCGCGATTTTTGGGTTATTTGATAGTGATTGGGGCATTGGTTGCCTTTGTGGCATCGATGGCCCGGGGCACAGCCTTTTCAATTGAGTTGCTTTTGCAGCAGATTTTTAGTGCGGCGGCGATTTTGGGAGCAGTTTTTCTGGTGACTCAGGCAAATCCAGCCCGGGCGGCATTGTCGTTCACGCTGGTGGTTTTGGGCACAAGTGGTCTGTTTTTAACCTTGGGTGCTCCATTTTTAGCGGCTGCCAATGTGATTGTTTACGCTGGGGCCATCATTGTGACCTTCCTGTTTGTGTTGATGCTTGCCCAACAGGATGGCCCGAGTGATTCAAGTTCCCGCAGCCGAGACCCATTCATGGCTTCGTTGACAGGCGGTCTCTTGCTTTTTGTGATCGCGCACACTTTGACCGGTGACCGGGACCGCTTTTCGGTGGTAGGCAATCAGTCAAATCCTGCTCCTGTGATGCCGGCCCGAATGGTTGAGGAACAGTCTGGCCGTTTGGATGCGACAGGGCGGTTGGCAATACCGGCTGAAAATACGGCGTTTTTGGGAGCTGACATTTATCGGCACTTTTTGATTGGGGTGGAGTTGGCCGGGGTGCT
>CAIWHS010000538.1 GCA_903912515.1 uncultured Planctomycetaceae bacterium | reverse complement strand
TCTCCAGCACCGACAGGTGCGGGAAGAGGTTGAAGCTCTGGAACACCATGCCCACCTCGCGGCGGATGGCGGCCACATGTTCGGTGTCTTCGTCCAGGGTGAGGCCATCGACCACGATGTTGCCGGAATCATGGTGCTCCAGCCGGTTGATGCAGCGGATCAGCGTGGACTTGCCCGAGCCTGAGGGGCCGCAGATCACCATGCGCTCACCCTGTTGCACCGCGAGGTCGACATCGCGCAACACGTGCACGTCACCAAACCATTTGTTGACGCCGCTGAGTTGGATGATGGCTTGACTCATGGCACTGCTCTCGACGTTGGCATGTGAGGTGTCCTATTTGTGGGCGCGGGCGTAACGCCGCTCCAGGGCCGAAAATAGCTGCGACAGGCTGAAGCAGATAACGAAATAAACGACGGCCACAAAGACGAACACCTCAAACACGCGCTGCGTGGTCACCTGCACGTCTTGCGCCATGAAGGTCAGTTCCTGGATCGACACCAAAGACACCAGCGACGAGTCTTTGATCAACTGGATGAACTGGCCGGCCATGGGTGGTAGCACATTGCGCAAGGCTTGCGGCAAAACAACGAAGCGGGCAATGTCAAAGCGTGACATGCCCAAGCTGTTGCCTGCTTCAATTTGAGACTTGGGAACCGACTCCAGGCCGGCCCGCACAATTTCAGTGACGTAGGCGCCAGAGAAGACTGAGAGGCAAATCAGCCCCAGCAGAAAATTGTCGATCAGCTTGGGGGAACCAAAAAACAGGCTGACCCACCACTGGCCGGTCTCTGAGAGCTTGGCCACGCTGTCGGCCAGGGCCAGCTTGGGCATGACCTGGCTGGCAATGAAAAATACGAAGACGAACACAAAAACAACGGGCGGGATGTTACGGATGAGCATCACGTAACTGCCGCTGAGCAAGCGCAGAAAAAGCCGGTCGCTGTTTCTGGCCAAGGCCATCAGGGTGCCGATGACGCCAGAAATGATGATGCCCCAGACAGCCAGTCGAAGTGTTGTCAGGAAACCCTCGACGATGATGTTGGGGACCCAGCGCCCGCTTGCTGCATCCAGGCGAAAGATAAAGGGCCAGATCGTGCTCCAGTTCCAACGGTACTGAAACACAGAGCTGGCCCGCCAAAGAATCAAGCCCACCAAACCTAGCAGGCTGATGAACAGGACCCAATCAAGCCAACCCCACGCCACAAAACGTGGCTGGCGTGGGCGGCTTGTTGGCATGACTTTGAGGGCTATGACGGTGCAATGCGATCAGGTTCAAGGCACCATTGAGGCCCAGTCTTGCGTCTTGAACCAGTAGGTGTGGCGCTGCTTCAGAAAGTCTTTGTTCTTGCCAATCCAGTCATTGAAGTAAGCCAGGCCAGCAGCATTGCCCTTACGCACGCCAAAGCCCTCAACGTTCGTGGTGATGTTGTCGGCAACGGGTTTGAACAGGCGGTCCGGATTTTTCAGGCTGAAGAAAGTGGGCTTAGGTTCGCTTGACACGGTGGCATGGGCGTTGCCGTTGATCACTTCCTGGAAAGCAATGGCATCGTCGTCAAACTGACGGATCGTGGCCTTGGGGAATCTTTCCTCAATCAGCTTGCAAGGTGCTGCACCACGACGGCAGGTGAAGGTGACGTTGGCGCTGTTGTAGTCCTCAGGCCACTTGAACTTGGCTGCGAGCTGCTTGGAGGCCGCCAC
>CAIWHS010000537.1 GCA_903912515.1 uncultured Planctomycetaceae bacterium | reverse complement strand
TGGAACATCGACGCGCTGGAGGGCCTGAAACGCCTTGCGGATGACTCGGTTGATTTGGTGGTCACTTCGCCCCCCTTTGCCCTCAGGCGTCAAAAAGCCTACGGCAATGTGGATCCAGGCTCTTACAGCGATTGGCTTTGGCCTTATGTGGAGCAAATTCATAGGGTTTTGCACCCCACGGGTAGTTTTGTTCTGGAGCTGGGTGGGGCCTGGGTGCGAGGTAGTGCCACCCGTTCGCTTTACCAATATGAACTCATTTTGCGCCTAGCCAAACTCTTCCACTTGGCGCAGGATTTTTACTGGTACAACCCAAGTAAGCTGCCAACACCTGCTCAGTGGGTCACCATCACCCGCACAAGGGTGAAGGATGCGGTGAACCTAATTTGGTGGCTGTCGAAATCCAAGGAGCCCCGCGCCGACAACCGCAGGGTTCTCAAGCCGTATAGCCCTTCCATGAAAAGGCTGCTGCGCGATGGCTACGATCCCGCCATGCGCCCCTCCCAGCACGAGCTCAGTAAGGTCTTCCAAAAAGATAACGGCGGGGCAATTCCCAGCAATGTGCTGGTGGTGCCAAACACCCGTTCAAGCGATCCATACTTTCGTGCCTGTCGCGCTGAGGGATTGCCAATCCATCCAGCTCGTTTCCCCTTACCCGTGCCAGAATTTTTCGTGAAAATGCTCACCAAGCCGGGTGAACTGGTTTTAGACCCGTTCGCCGGAAGCAACACAGTGGGCTTTGTGGCCGAATCACTAGACCGTCGCTGGTTGGGTTTCGAAATAGACCCTCAATATGCCAACGGGTCCCGACTGAGATTCCAGTCGAGACCCGCTGAGGCAGCTTAAAATAGGCTTGAAAAGCCACTGCTTAAGGCACTTGTCCTAGCTTTTAACGGCCCGCTGACGCATTAGGTTCAGATGCCGTGCGAAGCGCTCCTGTAGGTAAGAGTGCAACTGGCCCAGAAGATCCACATCATCTTGGCTGATGCTGCGGCCATTCGTTAGGGTTAGCGCCGACTTTTCAAGCTTTTCGCGCGCATGGTCCATTTGGCTGCGAACAACCACCAGTTGCTGATCGATCTCTTCAGCTTTTGCCTTCTCTGGAAGGCCCCAAAACTGAAGGGAATCGGCAAAAGTGATATCTTGCTTGCGGTCTTCCAAATGCTTGTACAGTGCTTCGCTGTCAAGCAATCGCACCAGCACGCCGTCTAATTCGGCTGGCAGGCCCTTGAAGGCCGGTGTTGGGGTGGTTCGCACCGGAGCTGGTGGAGGACCCTCACCCGCTTGAAGGCGAAGTACGGCCTTTTTGCCATCTGGGGTCAGGACATATGTTTTTTGTCCGACCTTCAGCAGCCAGCCTTTTTTGGCCAGCCCCTTCTCGCCCATTATGGATGCGAGGATTTTATTCGAATCGGGATAATGGTCAGCAAAACCCTTCAAACCAAAGGTTTTAGGGTAACGCTTCCAAGAAGCGACGATCAGAGATTCGGCGCTAAATGGAGTTTCGCCCGCCTTTTCCAGGTCGTGGGCGGAAAGCAGGATTTTTTCCGGCACCGTGCAATCCTCCAGGCTCGCTGAAGGGGTTAGGTGCTTGACTCTGGCCATTTTTATTCCGGGTGCCAAGGGTTGCGCGCTGGTATTTATCATTTTGACCAGCCCACCAACAATTACTCAACCCGGGTCAATCCTTAAAAATGAAAATGCCACAACTCTCAGCTGCGTAGCCGTTACGGTCGGCGCAACCCGCATTATCCTCACTCCGTTCCCCCAACCGGTGAATCACCCAGCGTGGCGCTTTCCCCTTCAACCTCCGAGAGTTCCGCGGCTTCCAGAGATTCCTCCGTCAGGCCTTCTTCTCCAGCTTCGTCCATGCCCTCTTTTTCCCCCGCCTCCGGGCCACGCCAGCTTTCGCCTTCCAAAAGCATGCCAGCAAGAACCGTTGCATAGCTGCCTTCGGGAAGGCTGAATTCCAGCCGGTAGCCCCGCACTTCTGGTGCTGCGTGCCAAACGAGATCACTGGGGTAAAGAAGGGCGCGCCTCCGAGTTCCGCAAAACAACCGCCCGCGAGACGGGTCCATCAACTTGCAAAGGTTCAGCTCTTCCAGCAGTTGGCTTTCAATCAGGCCAGCCGGTCCTTTGGCTGGCAGTATTCTCGATCCGGGAATGGGGCCAGCCGGCACTATTTCCCCGGCTTCCAAACGCTTTTGCTCTGCAACCAGATCCACGGCAGTAAAAAGGCCGCCCCGGGGGCAATGGCCCAAAATTTCACCTTCAATTACCTGCCGAAGCGTACCTGCCTTCAATCGATTCAAAACCCAGGTATTGAAAACATGCGATTGCACAGCTGACAGTGCCAATCGCCTCAACCAGGGATTCACTGGTAGTTGCGGATTCTCCAAAAGGCTCAGGCCCAACGCCAAGGTTTGGCGATCTCTGCCAAACCTTTGTGCCCCATAAGCATTGGGAACCCCCACTTTTTTTAAATGATCCACTACCTGCCCGAGAAGGCTTTCCCAATTGGCCTTGGCCTCGCGCACTACAAGCCGAAACCGGTTTCCACGCAAGTGGCCAGGCCTTAGTTTGTTGCGGTGCCTGACTGCCCTAAGGACTGTCCAACCTGCCCCGCAAAGGCCCTGGCCTGCGGGGTTCGCTTTGAGGGGAACGCTAATCCACTGCCAAGTGATGGCATTTCTGTCCTTCAGCCCCGCCATTCCCACCTCACGCGGTGTGATCCCACTCACGCGTGCCAGCTCTCTTCGAATATGGTCCGCCGAAACATCCCGCTTTTTAACCCACAAGTAAACATATTCCCCATCACCAACAGGCTCATACGCGGGAATTTCCTCCACCTGAAAATCTTCAGGGGTGGTTTTCACCCGCCCACCAGTTCCTTGAAGACCCGCAAGCCAACTAGACCAGTTCAACGAAATGGCGGGGGAGAAAGGAGAGTCCACGGTTTCACTCCCACTTTTACAAAAATGTCTGTATTTGCTTATGATTCCAGCATGGACACCACACCCAACGCTGACCAGCCCACCCCATCGGAATCCTTGGCAGGCCAAATGGTCAGCAACGCTCGTGAGGCTCAGCCAGACTGGGAGGCCTTACCCCTGGCCAATCGTTTGGAGATTGCCAACAGGGTTCGCGGTTTGCTAGCGCAAAGGGCGGCTGATCTGTGCCAAATGGCCTCGAAAGAACTGGGCAAATCAGGACAAGACACACTTTCAGCCGATATTTTACCCCTGGCCGAAGCCTGCAAATACCTCAAGCGCCACGCAAAGAGAATTTTGGCTACCCGCAGGATTTCTAGAGCCGACACCCCATGGGTCCTTTTCGGTTCAAAAACCACAGTTGAGCGCCGCGCACGAGGCGTGGTCGGAATCATTGGCACCTGGAATTACCCTTACTTTTTAGCCGGCACCCAAATGATCCAGGCGCTAGTTGCTGGTAATACAGTGGTATTCAAGCCCTCCGAGATGGCTCCAGGTTGTGCTAAGTTGTTGGTGGAAATTTTCCAAATGGCGGGGATTCCCTCCGGTGTCTTGCATAAACTCCCACCTGACCGGGAATTTGGCACCCAACTGACATCAGCACCGCTCAACCATTTGGTCTTCACTGGCAGTCTTCCAGTTGGCCGGATGGTAGCCAATTCTGCGGCATTCCAACTTGTAAGCAGCACTTTGGAGCTTTCCGGCTGTGATCCGCTCCTTGCCCTCGACGATGCCGATCCCGCATTGGTTGCAAGTTCAGCCTGGTTTGGCGCGGTGGTCAACCAGGGCCAAACCTGTGTCGCAACCAGGCGTGTCATTGCCACCAACGGTTTGCTCTCCCGTATCGAGTTCGAGTTAGCCCGCTTTTTGGAGGGGGTTCCCCCGTTTCGGTTGGTTCAGCCAAGGGAGGGGCTCAAGGCGTATCAGCTTGCATTGGAGGCAGTAGGGCAGGGGGCTAGGTTTATCGGGCCCGTTCCTTCCCTGCCTTCCGCTGAAACCGGGTGCCCACCATTGCTTTTGGCCAATGCGAATCCCGAAATGCGAATTTGTCGCGAATCACTCTTTGCACCCGTGCTTTGCCTTGTTCCGGCAAAGTCCGAGCAGGACATGCTTAAGGTTGAAAAAGCCTGCCCCCTAAGTTTGGGAGCATCCGTTTTTAGTGCGGTGCCAGCTAGGGCCCTTGCCCTGGCGAAACAACTCCGCAGTCCCAATATTTCTATCAATGAGGTAATCATCGCTGCCGGCCATCCGGCAACTCCCGTTGTTGCCAAAGGCCTCAGCGGTTGGGGAAGCACCCAAGGTGACGAGGGGCTTTTGGAACTCACCGAGCCCAGAGTGATTTACCAAGGGCCAAACAAGGCAACGGCCTTCAGGCCCCATCTCGGTCTGGTGCCCAAGGGGCGCCAACTAACACCAGATATGGCTCCATTACTTGCGACCATGCTCGGGGCAAGCCACCATGCCTCTTTTTGGCAACGATGGTCCGCGACATGCGCTCTTCCCTTCCAGGCCATCAGGTGGATGCGCGCTCAAAAATGACGCGCCCATAGCCGCAAGGCCCTTGCCTGAAACATGGCAAAACAGGGCTATTTTTAGTCCTGCTTGGCGTCAGATCCCTTGAATTGAAAACCTTGAATCACACGCTTGTCTTTAAGGGTCACCCAAAACCAAATACCGAAAAGAATCGAGAAAATTCCGGTGATAGGCAGCACCAAAATCGGGAAATATAACAG
>CAIWHS010000536.1 GCA_903912515.1 uncultured Planctomycetaceae bacterium | reverse complement strand
GTGGTGCTGGCCACGGAGCAGCCGTAGACGAGCATGTCGGCGCCGGGCGTGAAGGCGCGCTTCCAGCCGGAGATCTGGCCTTCGCGCCGGGAGAGGGTCTGCTGGTTGAAGAGCTGGTCGCCCAGCAGTAGAGTACCGTCGCTGCCGTGGCCGATGATGCGCACCACGCCGATGCTGGCGCTGGACTGGCGGGCCAGGTAGTTGCTGATTTGGTCGACCACATCGTGCGAGGCGTCGAGCGTGAGGACTTGCGAGTCGGCGTATTCCTCAATGGGCACCTGCTGGGCCACATCGGCACTGAGGATGGTCAGTGTACCCGACTGGGCCATCAAATGCTCGAGCGACGGCAGTGTGGCGGGCACCAGGCGGTCTTCCAGGTTCTCCACCACGGGCTTCACCTGCGTGTAGCCGGGGCCAGCCTCAGGAACCGAGCGGACAAACCAGGACAGAATCGAACGCTTGATAAAACCCATCTTTATTATCCCCTTTTTGGGAAAGAATCTGATCGCATGGCAGCACGGGCTTCAAACAACCCGCCAATCCGTCCTTAAAAAATCCGCATTTCAGCTATATTGCCTAATAGTACTATGTCGCCTAGTTATGTAAAGCGCCCGATGAAAACTCATCAATTTTTCAGGCAGAGAAAGGCAATCCAAAGCTGGCAATAGCAAAATATATCAGCTAAAGCAAGAAGTATAACCCATTCGTCGATGGACCAATTCCACTGCATGGCTATGACGATTTTGACGACAGGTTCGTTCAGGCCGGCAATCCATGTATTGAACCTTATCCAATTGAAGCCGCCTGTAAAGGATAGCTTTGACCAATTTTCAGCTAAGGCCAGTGCCATCCAGCACATAGGGCGTCATGATGAATTTGCGGTGGATGGCCACAGGGCTCATGATAAATCTTACATAACAATCAATGCTCCAAGTGGTACACTCATATCTTGTCCTGAATGAATGCGCAAGCAGCAAGCATGCTAGCAGATCGCACAAGTCAAATATTGAAATCCGGACACAATCCCTTGTGTGCCTGAAATGACTTCATTGCCAGCAAAACCGCCACATGTATACCCCAAACCGTTGATCGACAGCAATAATTAGGCAAGAAAGCTGCAGGGCCCGAAACGGCACAGGAAACCGGAACGGCACAGGAAAAATGAGCCCACCACTGGGCCGGGCGTTCGTCTGAAAAGGTTGCTGCTGGTTTGTCTTAGGAGAGGGTGGGCTTTGTCATGCCCCCTGTCAGGCTCCTTAAGGTCCTGCTACCATGAGCTGTTTCTTACCCTGTATTTGGGTGCCTTCCACTATTTCATTTGGGTGCCTTCCACCATGAAGCGTCTTCTCAATGTGGGTGGCGGCTCCAAGTCGATCCAGCTTCCGCCCGAATACGCTGGCTTCGAGCATGTCCTTCTCGACATCGACCCCGTGGGCAAACCCGACATTGTCCTCGATGGCCGCAAGCTCACGGAACTCCCTGCCGGGCAGTTCGACGCCATTTACTGCTCCCACAACCTGGAGCATTATTTCCGTCATGATGTGCCCAAAGTGCTGGGCGGCTTTTTCCATGTGCTGAAGCCGGGAGGCTTCGCCCAGATCAGGGTGCCTGATCTTGTGGAGCTGATGCGCAAGGTGCTGCAGGGCAACATGGACTTGGAGGATACCCTCTATATATCCCCCGCCGGCCCCGTGGCCCCCATGGATGTGATCTATGGTCTAGGCCGGCAGATTGAGACCAGTGGTGTCGATTTCTTCGCCCACAAGACCGGCTTCAGCGCCCAGTCCCTCACCCGCGCCGTCGAGAAGGCGGGTTTCGGCCCCAACTTCGCCAAGGTGGGCGACCTCGAGATCAACCTCATCGCCTTCAAGGGCAAACCCGATCCGGAATACCTGCGGCTGTTCGGCATCCCCGCGCAGGAAAGCGGGCCCGGTTCGGCCGTCACGCTGACCGCACCCCTCTGACCCTCGCGGCGATCCCATGCAACCTTTCGATCCCCTGCAACATGCCATCCAGGTCCACCAGTCCGGCCAGCTACCCCAGGCGCGGGAGTTGTATCAGGCAATCCTGAACGGTGATCCGCAGAACGCCGGGGCCCATCATTTCCTGGGGATGGTGGAGCACCAAGCCGGCCAGAACCCGCAGGCGGCGCTAGAGCATTTCCAGACGGCGGTGAGCCTGGACCCGGGTCAGGGTTTTTACTGGATCAATTTCGCCAACCTGCTGAAGGACATGGGCCGGCCCGACGATGCGGAGCGGGCCTACCTGCGCGCGGTTGAACTGCTGCCTGCTGATCCTGTGCCGCATTACAACCTGGGCCACCTGTACCAACTGTGGGGCAAATGGCCGCAGGCCTTGGCCTTCTACCGCAAGTCGGTCGATTTGGACGCCGGATTTTTCCCGGGCTGGAACAAGCTGGCGGCAACCCACCTGCGGCTGAATCAGGTGGCCGAGGCTGAGCATGCCGCCCGCAAGGCGGTTGAACTGGCGCCGGATCAGGCGGCGGGCTGGTTCCACCTGGCGGATTGCCTGGGGCGCGGCAAGGACTGGGCGGCGTCCCGCGCGGCGCTGGAGAAGTCGATCCAACTGCAGCCGGTTTTTCCCGAGGCTTTCAACAACCTGGGCATGGCATACAAGGAGCTGGGGCTGAAGGAAGAGGCGGTGCGGTGCTACCAGACCGCGTTGGCCCAAGATCCCTCCATGGCCGACCCGTGTATCAATCTGGGGCGCTTCGCGGAGGATGCCGGCGACCTGGAGCGAGCCTTCGGGTGGCTGACGAAGGCGCTGCAGGTGGAGGCCCACAGCCCCCAGGCCCATTTCGCCATGGGCAATTTCATGGTGAAGATGGGCCGAGAGCAAGAGGGCGCCAGCCACCTGCGCCAAGCGGTCACCCTGAAGCCTGATTTTGCCGAGGCGCTGAACAACCTTGGCAATGTGCTGCTGAGCCTGAAGCAGCATGAGGAGGGTCTGGAGGCCTTCCAGAAGGCGATCGCCACCCGGCCGGATTACCACGAGGCGTATGCCAATCTGGGCAACCTCCACCGCGAGGCCAAATTTCCCGACCTGGCCGAGGAGGCGTTGCTGCAGTCGATCCGCCTGAAGCCCGACTTCGCCGCCGCGCACTCCAACCTGGGCAACGCCTACTTCGACCAGGGGAAGATCGACCAGGCGATCGCCAGTTACAAAAAGGGGATCGACCTGGGGCAAGATGACCAGGAATTCGTGCCCAACTATCTGTTCGCGCTCAACTATTCCGTCAACCTTTCCGCCGCCGAGATCGGCGCCGAGCACCGTCGCCTTTGTAGCCAGAAGTTCGATAATCTGGGAAGTAACGCGCCCCCGCACTCCAACACCCGCGACCCCGGCAGGCGGATCCGCGTGGGGTATGTCACGCCCGATTTCTGGATGCACCCGGTGGCTCGCTTCATGCTGCCTCTGCTGGAGCATCACAACAAGGATGGCTTCGAGACTTTCGCCTACTACACCCGCCTGCTGCGCGATGGCATCACCGACGAATGCAAAAAACGGGTCGACAACTGGCGCGACACCCACGGCAAGTCCGAGGAGGAATTGGCCGACCTGATCCGCCGGGACCAAATCGACATCCTGGTGGACCTGACCATGCACTCCCGCGACTGCAAGCCCGGCCTGTTCGCCCGCAAGCCGGCGCCTTTGCAGGTCTCCTACCTCGCCTATGGCGGCACCACCGGGCTGGAGGCCATCTCTTACCGCCTGACCGATATCCACCTCGATCCACCCGGCCAGCCCACCCCGGGCTTCCACGAAGAGCCTTTGCGGCTGCCGGTGTGCTGGTGGAATTTCCAGGTGCCTCCCGAGCCGCATGTGCGCATGCCCGAGGTGCAGCCGCCTCCCTGCCTGAAAAACGGGTATATCACTTTCGGCAGCCTGAACAACTTCGTGAAAGTCAACCCGGTCACCCGCCTGGCCTGGGCCCGTCTGGTCGCCAGCGTGCCCGGCTCACGCCTGCTGCTGCACATGAAGCAGTCCCGCGTCCGTGACGAGGTATTGGGATTTTTCGAGAAAAACGGGGTCTCATCTGACCGGATCACCATCATTGGCTACCAGGATGGTCCGAGTTACATTCGCACCTATGGCACCATGGACATCGCCCTCGACCCGTTCCCCTTCGCCGGCGGCACCACCACCTTCGATGCTCTCTGGATGGGGGTGCCCGTTGTCACGCTGGCGGGCGACCGCCCGGTGGGCCGTGGCGGCCTCAGTATCCTCGCCACCTTGGGCCGTCCCGAGTGGGTTGGCCATTCCATAGACGAGTATATCGAGGTCGCCCGGAAACTGGCGTCAAGCCCTGATCAACTGGCGGCCATCCGCCAGGGTCTCCGCGTCGAAATCCAGAATTCTCCCCTCATGGATTCCCCCCGCTTCGCCCGCGAGGTGGAAAAACATTTCCGGGAAATCTGGCGCAGGTGGTGTGCGGAAGGTCCGCCCGCTTGATTCAGCCACAAAGTACCGCAGAAACCTAAGTACAACTGGCAATCTTGCTATCTTAATTTTTGGTTCAAGAGAGGAAGAGAAGAGATAGACCGCTCTGAGGCATTGATGTAAACTAAATAAAAAATTATGGCAGAAGATTGATCATTGGGTTTGCGTGTGTCGAGGTCGGATGAGGTGCAAAGCTAATCCATGAAGCCTTTCAAGACCGCCATCCTGATTACACTCGGAATCGCCTGCATGATTCCGGTCGCCGTTGGCCAGGAGTCGCAGAGCAAATTGGAAGCGGCCAAAGAAAAGGGACGCGACCAATCCAGATACCTAAAAGAAACCAAGGCCGCACAGGAAGCCAGCGATACGGTCCCAGAGGCCAACATTGCCTACTACCGGAAGTCGGTGGAGCCAATCCTGCAAAAGAGCTGCGTGGCCTGCCACGGTGCCAAGAAGGCCAAAAGCGGACTGCGAATCGACCAACTGAATCCGGACATGCTCGCCGGCCCTGATGCGGAGAAATGGCGCGAGGTCTACAACGCGCTGAGCAAATCGGAAATGCCCCCGGAAAATGAGCCGGATTACGCGCTCAGCAGCGTGGATCGCGGCATGGTTGCAGATTGGCTCAGCGAGGAACTGAACAAGGCGTCGCGCACACGACGCGGCGGCAAGGAGCAGTCATCCTTCAGGCGGCTGGCCAAGTACGAATACGACCATGCCCTGCAGGACCTGCTCGGCATCCCCTATTCCCTGGCGAACAACCTGCCGCCGGAGACCACGACGGAGGATGGCTTCAAGAACAGCTCGGACCTGCTACAGATGACCGGATTCCAGATCGGTTTGTACCGGGAAATCGCGATCAAAGCACTCAAAAGGGCGACCGTCAGCGGTCCGCGCCCCAAGGCGGTCACCTACGCCATCTC
>CAIWHS010000535.1 GCA_903912515.1 uncultured Planctomycetaceae bacterium | reverse complement strand
CCCCGGCTTTGTCGCTGCGTGGGAGGCCCGGGGTGGCGGTTCGTGGACCTCACCTTACCCCGGTCTGTTCAGACCTTGCCCCGTACGGGGCGCTTTGATGTGCCCTCCCACACCCTCCCGAAACGGGAGGGCTTCGTTTTATTGAGGAGGAATTGAGATGGTATTTTGCATTTTGGTTAGCCAAGGGGGGGCCGACGGCAAACGTAGTGGTAGAAGGGGTCCGGCGCATTTCCAAGTGGCAATGGCTGGGCCGTGCCCTTTTGCCACCACATTGCAGAACAAAATGTAAAGTCAGCGCAGGGATGAAAGCATCAGGGCTTCACCGCAAGGGATTTTAAAAAATAACAACCCCGTTGAGAATCTACCCCCGCAAAACCCTTTGTTAAGAAAAAAAACAAGTCAAAAAAATGCAAAATATATGGTTTTTCTGCTGGGAGCTAGGAGGCTTTTCGTTTAACCAAAAAGGCTCAAGGAGTTGAATTTTTGTGGCGGATTTGGGGGCCGAGGGATTGAGTTGTGCGGAGTTTTACTGTGAGTTTGGGGGATTTTTGTTGAAGTGGGGATGGTGTAGGATTGAGGGCATGCAAGATCAGGCATTTGAGCATTTGGCAAGACGGGGCGCGGCAGGGGTGCCTGTGCTTGTGGACGCGCTTTTGGCGCGATCGCGGACACGGGGTGCCAGCGATTTGCATTTGGAACCAACCGCAACGGCATTGGTGGCCCGCTTACGGGTAGATGGCGTACTGGAAAACCTGACGGTATTGCCTGGTGAGTTGGCACCCAATGTGGTGGCACGGTGTAAGGTTTTATCGGGTCTGTTGACTTACAAGAACGATGTGCCGCAGGAGGGTGGCTTTCGCGATGCGGGTGGTGAGGGGCGGGTGAGCACCTTTCCAACGGTGCATGGCGAAAAGGTAGTGGTTCGATTCTTTCAAGCGGGTCAGGTCCTGAGTCTGGGCCAGTTACAGTTTTCCGAAGTGGTTTTGGCGGGCCTGACGAAGGCCTTGTCGCGGCGGGACGGGATGGTGTTGGTGACCGGGCCGGCTGGAAGTGGCAAAACCACGACGCTCTACGCTTGCCTGGACCGACTGGCACGGGCGGGCCGGCAAGTATCCACCTTGGAAGATCCGGTGGAGCGTGAGCTTGCGGGAGTGACGCAATCTTCCATTCAACCGAGCGCCGGCTTTGATTTTGCACGGGGATTGAGGAGCCTGCTACGGCAAGACCCCGAGGTGTTGCTGATAGGTGAAATTCGCGACAGGGAGACGGCGGAGATTTCGCTTGAAGCCTCGCTCACGGGCCATCTTTTGCTTGCCACGCTGCACGCTGGCACCGCCTCTGGAGCAGCGGGGCGATTGCTGGACATGGGGCTTGAACCTTATTTGCTTACAGGGGCTTTGCAGGGGATCTTGCACCAACGACTGGTTCGGCAGCGTTGCTGTTGCGGCAAGGGCACGGGTTGTGAGGATTGCCGGCAGACTGGCTGGCTGGGACGCAGGCCCATAGCGGAATGGTTGGAGCCGGGGAACGCATTCCGGGCAGCCATTTTGGGCCGGGCAGACTCGGGAAGTTTGGAGGAGGCAGCCATTAGGGACAAGATGGTGCCGCTTCGGGCCGAGGCACAGGCAGCTATTGACGCCGGGTGGACAGTGACAGAAGAAATCAGCCGCGTTTTCGGGCCGGAAATTATTAAATAATCCATCTTTTTTATCTTTATATAAAAAGTGCCAAGGGAACTGAGCCCGGAGCCTTCTCATTTTTGGGCTGCAAGGTGCTAGCCGAGTTGGGCGAGTGCTGAGCTGAGTAGGGCTTTGGCCTTGGTTGCGGCGTTGACAGCATCGTGACCGTGGCGACTGAGTTCGAGGTGTAGAGCGCCCTTGTAGCCAGCGGATTTCAGGCCTGAGAGCGCCTCTGGCAGGTTGAAGTCGCCTTCATCGAGCTGGAGGTGTTCGTGGATGCCTTGGCGCATGCCCTCGACATGGATATTCCAGATTTTTTCGCGCCACTTTAGCAGGTGCGGGGTGGTGGGCAGCTCGCCTTGGCAGTGGAGGTGGCCGAGGTCGATGGTGAGGCCGAAGGCTGGGTGATTGACACGGTGAAACAGGGTGTCGAAAGCGTGCATGGTGTCGATGAACATGCCCGGCTCGGGTTCGAAGGCCAAGCGCTGGCCATGCTCTTGGGCGAATTGGGCCAGAGCCTGGCACTGGGATGACAGGCGGTCGAACAAAACGGAAGCGGGCTCGTTTTGGGTGAGAGGAGTGCCCGACCAGAAGCTGATGGCGCTAGCATTGAGGTCTTGGCCGATGCGGATTGCGGACTGGAGAAAATGAACCCGGTGGGCGCGGGCTTCGGGCTGTGGCGTGAGCAGGGTGGGCTGGTGCTTGTGGAGAGGATTGAGCAGGAAGCGGGCGCCGGTTTCGATAACGCATTGCAGACGCAAGCGATTGAGAAGAGCCGCTATTTTGGCGACCTGATGGGGAAGCTCGGTAGAGGCGGGGTCGAGGGCGTGGTGATCGAGCGTGATAGCGACACTTTGGAAGCCCAAATCAGCCAGGATGCGTAGAGCATCTTCCAGGCGATGGTGGGGAAAGCCGTTGGTGTTGTGCCCGAGGAGCATGATTTAGCGCCTGGCTGGATTATCGATTGGGGTGAGCATGTCTAGTACGGAACGGGCGAGTCTTCGGGCAGGAAAATCCAGGGCTGGGCCAGCATTTTCTGGCAGTTTTGCAGGGCTGAGAGCCAGGGCTTGGCGGAGTGCGCTAAAACCCTCGGTTGAATCGCCACGCTCGAGAGAGAGCAAGCCCAGCACGGCAAAGCCGTTCATTTCCAGTTTCCAACGGCTGAGCATGGTGCCCAATTGGCTTTCGATATTGTTGGGGGGCAGGCGATTCCATGTGGCAGCCACGCCCGTGCCGAGCGTGGCCAATCGATCGAGGCTATCACGGGCAACTGCCAGCGCTACTGATGGAGCCATGGGCAGGGCGAGACGGGTTTGGCCTTGGGTGAGGGCAATTGCCTCTTGGCATGCCTGGGTGTAAAGGCCCATGGCTGCGGCGGCCTTGACTCGGAACCAGTGGTACAAATCGGGCGGCAGGAAGCCATCGTGCTCTGATTCATTCATCCAGCCCTGGACTTCGTCGGCGCGGCCTGTTCGCAACAGCAGATCGACCTCGAGAGCCATCCCTTGGGCACCGAATGCGGATATATCGGAGGCGAGGAGTTCATCGAGGGCGACTTGCCCCAAGCCGGCATCCAGGGCGAGGCGGGCGCGATCGAGAGCAGGCCTGCCGGCAGCTTCGCGGGCCAAGGCGGAAATGCGAGAAGCGACCTCGGACTCGAGGCGACGGATTTCGTTGTCTTTGGCGGTTTGGCGGTCGCGCCAATCGTTTGGTCGCATGCCCGAAGGGGGGCCGCGCAGATTGGCCAATTCCCAGCCGCCACGGAGGTGGCGGGCCTCGAGATCGCGCAGACCCATTTCGGAGTAGAGGTAAGCTAGGTTGAGGTGGGCCAGATCGAGTTTTGGGTCGGCAATGAGGGCCCTTTTGAAGGCGAAGGCAGCCTGGGCCTCGCGCAACTGGCGCCATTCAGCAAAAGCGTTGGCCCCGTTGCGCTCGGAAGGGGAGTTGAGTAGACGAAGGCAGGATTCGCCCACCACCAGCCAGGCCCGGCCCTCTGCTGGGTCGAGGGCGACAGCCTCGCGGGCACGGCGCAAAGCTAAATTGAGCAGAGCGCGCTGTTCAGCCTCGCCGGGAAATGGCAGGGCGGAGGTTTTCCAACCGGCCAGGGCTTGAACCAGCGGAGAGGGTATGGCGGTATCGGCTGCGCCCGGGGAGAGGGGGCCAGGTGCGGTGGAAAGCAACCAGGCCAATGCTGCGGATTGGTCTGTGATGGACGGAGCCACCGCGGAGCCCAACCATTGAGCGGCCAAGGTACCCCATGCCAAGCTGGAACTTAGGCCCGCCAGTTGGCGACGGCGGATATCGGCAAGAAACAGCAGGTGGCGGCCTTCTGCCGACAGGCCGCCAGCGGTGGCATCGGGCCGAGGTTGTGTGAAGGATTGGGTTAGCGGGTAGGGGCCGGGCCATGGGGAGTCTGGGGAGTCGGCCACGGGCTTGGATTGGGGGTCAAACGCTTTTTCGGACCAATTGAGTACGGGAGGGTGCTGGGGTACCAAATTGGAGCCGGCAATAATGATTGGCCCCTCGACCAACCAGATGCCAAATTTGTCGGCATGATCGACCAGGCCTTGGAGAATCAATTGCATGCGGGCAGGATCTGGCTCGGTGATAACCAGGTGGCATTTTTGTTCGCTGCAGAGGCGGCTTAGGCCCTCAGCGCCTTGGCGGCTGGTGAGTAGGCCAACCAGATCATCTTGAAGGAAGTCCAGAGTTTGCCTCAAGTCGGGCTGGCTCCAGGAAAAGGCGGCTAGGCTGGAGAGTCGCATGTGGAGGCCTCGGCTTTCCATTGGCAAAAGGCCTTTTTCACGCCATTGCATTTCGGTTTTGGCGGCATTTGCAGCGGCGGGTGGGAGGTTGAGTGCCAGTGAACGCCGCTCATGTGGGGCCCCTTGCAACCAGCCTGGCCAGGCGAGGATGAGGAGGGCGAGGCCGACCAATGCCACTGAGGGTGTTAACCAGATTGGGGGAGTCAACTTTTTGCCGGCAGGGCCATCATTGGCCCAAGCGCCCAGACGCAAAGCCAGGCAAGGGCCAGTGACGAGGGCCAGCCAAGGAATCCAGCGGTCGCTCCAGATGCTGAGAAGGGCGAGGACCAGAGTGGGCAAGCGCCAGCGCATGCCGATGGATTTACCGGGCAACAGGGCGGAAAGTAGTGCTGCAATGAGTAGTGGGAAATAAGCCATGGCAGATGGAACGGCAAGGATGGCATCCCAGTTAACAGGCTGGAAAGGAGAACGGGCGGAAGGCTGGAGGCCCAGCCCACCGAGAAGAAATTCGGGTGGGAGAATCCATTTAAAGCCAAGGGCAGGATTGAAGCTAATGAGAAGCGGACCCAGCAGAAGCCAAATCAGTAACCAAGGCAACAACATTGGGCGGTTAGCCGTTTTGGCATCGAGCAAACCGCCTGCCAGAACCATTGCCCCCAGCAGCCATGCTACGCCTGCCCGCTCATCGACTTGATGCATGCAGGCTAACCAAAAAAGGCCACACACTATTGCCCAGATACGAGGAAAAGTGGATGTGGCCATGGATTCGGTGGCCAATAGGACACCTACTGAGAGAACAAGGCTGAAGGCGAGAGGAGCAAGAGCCAAGGAATTGCCCAGGGCCAACACGGCCAAGGCAAAAGCCAGAACCAGGGCCCAATTTGGAGCCTGTTTACTGGCACGCCAAGCCAATGCTCCCACAGCCAAAGCCAAAAGGGCAGCTTTTAGGCCTACTAATCCGTAAGGGCCCATTAGAGTGTGGGCGACAAAAAGAGAGCCATCGAAAGCCCATGTATTGCTGAAATCGCCTAAGGAAAGTAGAGAGCGACCGCTGACGAGATTGATCCAAATTTCTGGGGAGCGAGCGGAAAATGCCGCCAAAAGGAACGCGAAAGCGGCAGCGAAAATAGTGCCTACCCATGCAATCGCAGGAATGGGGGCCGAGGTCTGGTTGGAAGCAAGGACAGATGAACCGCCGCTCATGGGGTGTGAACCTTGGATTTTACAAATACGACCGCAGCATTTGAATGATTGTAAGGGAACTTGGCGCTGGCGTTTTGGTTGGAAATATAGAGTATGAGGCACTTTGGCAGCTGGATAACAACTGTGGCGGCACCCATTCACGCTAGTAATATCTACCCATAGAAAGCTTTTCCTTTTGCCCGCAAATCACCCAAACAGCCGACCCTGCTCGATTGGCCCCTGCTTGTGAGGGTTTATTTTAAAAATAATCATCAATTTTTCACTTAACTTCTTGACCTATGAACCAATATTTGGAAAATATTAATTAGGCTTCTCACACATATTAGAGTGCGAAGCCTGTCTTTCTTCTTCTTTATGAGACAAGGAGTCTTCATGCGCCGATTCCTCTCCGGGCGCGACCAGCGTGGTTTCACACTGATCGAGTTGCTCGTTGTGATTGCGATTATTGCGGTTTTGGTTGGCCTGTTGGTTCCTGCTGTGCAGAAAGTGCGCGAAGCGGCGAACCGCATGTCCAGCTCTAACAACCTGAAGCAGATTGGCATTGCCCTGCACAACTGCCATGACACCAACGGTAAGCTGCCAACCACCCACGGTTGCTTCCCAACCACGGGAAATGGTGACGACTGGAATAACAAGCGTATTCCTTCCGCCTTTGG
>CAIWHS010000534.1 GCA_903912515.1 uncultured Planctomycetaceae bacterium | reverse complement strand
ATCACCCCCAGCACCGTGCCGATACACAAGTTGATGTAATCGGGGTAATGGTTGCGGCAGACAAACGGGCCAAAAACAGCACCCGGGGTGATCCAGGTCCAATAAACCACATCATTAGTGGCCGAAGTGATGGATTGGGCAATCGCGAAAAAAGCCAAAGCAGCCCCATTGAACAAAAGGACCCAGCCCAAGCGCAAAAGGAGGACCTGACGGGCCAGATTCGACCGCACCATCAAATAAAGCAGGGTAATCGCAGTGATTTGCGTTAGAAAAACCCGGGTGGCGGCAGGGTCGAGACTTAGAGGCTGCCAAGATAGTGGCATTGCCACCTCAGCCCCTTCCGCAATTAATTCAGCTTGGGCGGGAACCATTTGCAACCGCAGACTGGCGGTGGCAGGTGAGACCAATTGTACAATATCTTTGGGAAGTGGAACTAACTGGCCAAGGGTGACCAGTATCAGCCCAACCAAGCAAAGACCAATCGGGCAAAGACATATATTCATTTTGCCGGTATGAACCGCCAAAATGGCCCAGCACATCAGCCCAATCCCCAAGGGCCAGCCCAATATGGAGTAGGCCCACGGGTCGTTAGCCCCCAATAGCCAAGGAGCAACTACCACCATGAAAAGCACACAAGCTTCCATGGCAAGCAATAAAGCCGTGGCAGAGCCACGGCTTCTAGTTATCTCAGATGTATCGCTCATCCCAGCCCCAAAGCCAAATGAAGAAAATTACTTCTTCTTAGCTGGTGGTCTGCGAGGAGGAGGAGCATAGGGGTTGGTAGCCGAGGCCTTGATGACTCCCGTGTAGGAGAACTCATCAAGAGAAACGACCAACTCACCTTGCTCGCCATCGTTGCTGGTCACCTTGCGGGCCGAGTCAGGCAAAGCCTTACGGTCTGTGGCAAAGTGAGCCAAGGGTGACTTGGTGGATGGGACATTGGACCAACCGCCCATGCCGACGTAACTGTCAGCAAACAGGAAAGCGGAGCAACCAAATGCCGCAGTCAGGACGAAACAACTTATCCAACTTTTCATGGACGACACTCCTAATACTTTTAACAATTTATCTAAGCCAAGACTTTAGCGCAACCTGCCAAACCAAAAAAAACACAACTTAACCGATTTATCACCTTTGGACGATCTAACTTCCTCCAAAGTTCCCCAAAAAACCAATCCCGGGCCCAATTAGTTTACCTTCTCAATAGCTCACTATATCCCTTCCGTTTCAAAGCGGCGCGAATTTCATCAATATGTATGTACATTCCTTTACCTTTTCGGTCAGTACCGCTGCAAATACCAATGATTTGCCCATCACAATTCACCAAAGGCCCACCTGATCGCCCCGGAATGCTCGGGTCGGTCATCTCCCAATAAAAGGCATCCACATCGCCTGATGTCTTTGTGGTCAATACCTTTCCGATCAGCAATTCTGGCCTCAAATAGGGGTAACCTTTATCACAACCGGCAGTGTGGGTTGTTCCGCGCAATTTTCCCGGCTTCGATCTTGTCTCACCCAGCTGCAATGGCAGGCTAAACTTGCTAGGGGCATCTACCGTCAGTAAAACCAAATCTATATCTGGCCAAGAATCCAAGACATCAACATCCATCAACTGCTTTTCCGACTTGGGCGGATCCCCGGGCCCGAAAAAGGTTGCATGCGCCTCTTTGCCTTTTCCCTGGAACAGGTGGTTGGCAGAAAGTGCCAATAGTTTGCCATTGCGATTGCCAACCAGAACAGCCGTGCCCTCGTTTGCCAAACCTATATGAAGGGCCAAGGTTGCCTGAATTACCCGGTTGGGGTCCCGCAGGGTGGTGGCAACAGCAGGGCTAGCATCACCCGCCGGGCCACCTTGAAACAGCGCTTGCTGGCCCAGGGCCAAGACTATTGTCAAAAACATGTTTTATCCCTCAAAACCGATTTTGGCGGAATTAGCCCTGTTACCGGTTATTTCGTCAACTTCTACCCATCTTACTGCCGAAACTACTCTCGGCGTGGACGGTTTTT
>CAIWHS010000533.1 GCA_903912515.1 uncultured Planctomycetaceae bacterium | reverse complement strand
GTAGTATTGACCGCAGACAGTTTGTCACCGTTGGTGAAAAGCCCTGTCCCTACACCTATGGGTTTAGCCCACCGGATGGTGGGGCTTTCGATCCTTGCTGCCGCTGATCAGTGGCCTTTGGAAGGGCGGGCGGGGTGTTTGGGGCATTTTTTGGAATTGGGTGTGGACATATCAGAAAATTTATACCCGTGGGACAAAGATAATCCCCAAAAGCACCCCGGGCTTCGAACTGACCCGGAAGCGGGCAAGAAGCGGAAACGATTGGGGAATATTTGGGAGAATTGGTGAGCCCGGCAAACTGGTTTGTCTCATTATTTAGCTGCGTGATCCATAGTGACACTTATTGACCCAGATGCTTTTTGAAATAAGCGATCAGGGCTTGGTCGGCTGAATTGGCATCTTTGCCTTTGAAGCCGTGGCCGGCACCTTGCAGTGTGAGCAATTGGGCCTCGACACCGCTGGCTTTGAGGCGGTCGATCATCCAGACCGCTTGTTCGTGAGCAACATATTTGTCTTCGGTGCCGTGAATGCAGAGGGTGGGGGCAGCGTTTGGGGTGACCCAGTTGAGCGGGCTGGAGCGGATGTGGGCGGGGAGGGCAGTTTGTAAGTTGCCACCCAAGAAAAGGGGCAGCACTTCTGCTGCATCGACACTTTTGCCGTAGGACTTGGTGAAGTCGCTAGGGCCATAGACATTGACCACACACTTGACATGACTGGAAACATGGGGGTTGCCGCCATCGCCTTCGAATTCGGCGACTCCTTGCGTGACGCCTAGAAACTGGGCGAGATGGCCGCCGGCGGAGCCGCCGGTGACGCCAATGCGGTCTGGGTCGATACCATATTTTGCAGCATTGGCCCGAACCCAGCGGACTGCTGCCTTGGTGTCATGTACCGCAGCCGGGAATTGGTATTTAGGAGCGAGCCGATAGGAAACTGTGACGGCTGCAAAGCCATTGCGGGCCAGATTTTGAATGAGGCCATCGTAGCCATCGCGTTTGCCGGCGCGGAAGCCGCCGCCGTGGATGCAGACAACACAGGGCAGGGGGCCTTTGGCATTTTTGGGCCTGGCCATATTGAGCTGGAGGTGTTGGCCATCGGGGTTGGAATATTCGATGTTTTTCTCAAAAATAATTTCGGCTGGAGAGGTATCTTGCTCCGCTGGGTTTGCCAAGGCTGGTGATGCGACACCAAAACCGGCGAGCAGGAACACCATAAAGCCGTAACGGGAGAAGGAAAACATGGAATACTCCAACCGAAGGCATGACGCGTGGAACAAACAGGAGAATAATCGAAAACAATAGTAGGTGCTGATTATTTTACAGGGGGTGCCTTATTGATTTCGACCTCGCAGAAGGTGAGAGCGGCGATGCCGCTTGTGCCGCGCAGCAGATTATCTTGATTCCATTGCATTTCCTTCAGGTAGGAGATGGTTTTAGCAGCGGGTGGAGTTTTGAAGGTGAGTGTTACCGCATTGCCTGAGATTGTGGCGGTGACTTCTTTTTGGGGCTTGCCATCGCAGTAGAACTGCGTGAGCAGGGAGTCTTGCCAAACCACGGGTTGATCGAACTGCATGGTGATGGAGTTTTGGGCTGGGGAGTTGTAGAAAACCCGCTGGAGGTTGGGAGGGGAGATGGAGGCCTGGGGTTTTGAGCCGTGGAGGTCTCTCTCGATGAGGGGCTGGATGAGGCGGGCAAATTCTGCCCAACCGATGAGGGGGAAATGGCAACCGCCGGGCGGCTTGATACCCACGGTTGACATGATAGAGAGGTTGGAAAACTGCAGGGGGAGTTGGCGCTGGACTTCGCGCAGCTTGTCGCCTTGGCCATTACCCATGCTGCAGGCGTTGGGCCAGATCTGAAACAGGTAGTAGTGCTGGATATTTGGCATATCCTCTTTCCAGGCAGCAGCGAGTTTGAGGAAATAGGATTGGTAGGTTTCCCAGCCGTAACCGAGGGTGGGGCCATCGGCACCTTGATCACTTTCACCCTGATGCCAAAGAACGGCGCGGATACCGTGGGTGAGGCGGGCCTGTTGCACGCGCCAGAGAGCCCGCCCATAAATGGTGCGTAGGTTGGCATTTTTGTCGTCGCTTGGTTGGTGTTCGTCGATGCGGGTGCCGCCCACGGCGCCGTTGATGATGCAGACGGGTATTTTTTGGCTGGTAACCAGACGGTTGGCGAGGACCATTCCCCACCAACCGAGTTCGGCTTTTCGCCTTGCTCGGCTTTCCAAACTGGTTTGCACCATAGGTTGGGGCGTTGGGCGCCATTGGCTTTAGCTTTTGTGAATTGATCATGAACCCAAGTGGTGGCGTCTTCGCGGCCAGATTTGCCACCATAACTTCTGATCCAATCGTTGGTATCTGGCGGTGATTTTTCGTTGGTATCGGTTGCCAGGGCGTTAGATTGGCCTTGGATGAGGTAGGCGTCGCCACAGACTAGGTCGTCGACCGTGTTTAAGATTTTACCACCGGTTGGGGTTTTTATGCCAAATTCGACCCGGTATTTGATTAGCCCGGGTTTCAGTTTGACGGTGAAATTGTAGGCACGGTTGGAAGGAACTTTTTGGGTTTGCGAGTTGAATGGCAAATCGTTGGCAAAGAGTTTGAGATAGACCTCATCGGCTGGTTGATCGAGACGACCGTTATAAAACAGCGTGCCCTGATTTTTATCATCACGGGGGAAAAACTGGCCCTGCTCGGGTTTTTCATCGGGTTCTGGTGAGCGCATTAGCCAAGGATCGGATTCGGACTGGGTCACTTGGATGGTGCCTGATCGCGTGGATTCTGCGCCGCCATTACTGACAGTTAAAGAGATGGTGAGCGGGCCGCTATTTTGGGATCTTTTGAGGATGAGCCGACCGGGGGCAACCTGCTGGATGACGGCCATGCCTGTTGCCTTCCATTGAAACTGCAAGGAATCAGCTGATTTGGCGCGCAAGGCTTGCAGGTTGTGGATAGTGGGGGCCAATTCGATGGTGTCGCGACCATTCCAAAGTGGTGGAAGTTTGAGAGAAAAATGGGGTTCGGGAATTGCTTCGAGAATTTTTACGGGGATTTCGGCGGTTTTTACCCCGTCGGGATAGACGGCTTTGCAACGGATGGTTGCGGACTGATCACCCACCACACGACCAGGGGCAAAGGCCAAGGAAAGGCGGTCGACCGAGGCTATTTCCTCTTTGCCATCGCGCTGAATTGACCAGTAAATTTTTCGGGCACCGGGGGCGGTTGCCCGCAGGGTGGCATTTTTGCCTTCGGAAATTTCGAGCTTTGTGGGAAAGACTGCAAACTGGTTGCCTGACTGGACAATGGGCCCAACCAAAGATTGATTTGTCTTTTGGTTCTCAAATTGGAGGCGGATCCATTCGGGTGAACGGACCTTATTGGAAATGCGGACCTCGTCGATGTCGCCTACAAAGTCGTAGTTGTTGTACCAGCCCCCGATGAATAGCCGTGCGGGAGTCTTGATGGCCAGTGGGGCGGACTGAGTGATGGATTGGCCGTCGAGAAGCCCGTTGACATAAACACGAGATTCCCCCTTTTGGTAGGTGTGGGCCACATGGATCCATTGATTCATGGCCAGCGGGGTTTTGTTGACAACATCTGCCCCTGAGAAGTAGCACTCCATTTTCACGGAAGGGGGGCTGCGAAAGCGCATGACCACTTTGCCTTGGCCCTGCTCATTGCCCCAAGCCATGACTTGGTTGTTGATTTTTTCGGCCCTGAACCAGGCCTCGGTGGTGTGGGGGTTTGAGCCGGTTGGAAGTGTGGTGATTTTTTCGCCTGCCACGATACCTTTTTGGCCTGGGAAATGTCTTGCCTGGCCAACCATGCCAGTTGCCTGAGTGGTTCCTGTGTCGACACAGCCCATGGCCCCCACCTCATCTTGATTTGTTTGGCCCATGTGCCAAACACCCAGGTAGCCGTTTTCAGCATTGAAAACCCTTTTGCCATCGGACTCGCTAGTGGCAGCGGGATTGCCCCAATGGATTTTGATTTCCTGTGTGGTGTTGCCTTCGATTTTGGGAATTCGCACCCAGATGGCTGCATGGGCATTTTCAGGGTCCCATTGTTCGATTTGGTAAGCGAGGGGTATGCCACTGATGGTGGAGAAGCGGATATCGGCCCCTTGGTTATTTGCCTGTTGGAAATCAAAAAAATCTTTGTGGAGACGAATTAGCAACGGAAAGTTATGAACCGAAGCGCCTTGGGGCAAATTGGCGCCATCGGGATTGGTGAGGATGAACAGGGATCCAGAGTGTTTCCAGGATTGGTACCCAGTCTGGTTCTCAGAAGCCATGGGGAAGACCAGGAAATTCAAAACCAAGATTAGTTTTGCCATGCTGAAAAGCCCCCTTGGTTTGAACCCATTTTAGAACGGACATTTAGCCTAAAAAATAACTGCCTGCACGAAGGCTATAGATTACCATGGTGCAAGGTGAGGCGTCCTTAAATGGGACTCTACTAGCTTTTAAAAATCAAGCTAATACTTTTGGCCGCATGGTTGAGAAGATTCAAACTGTTTTGTGGAGATGAGCCCATGAAAGTGCAAGCAAACGGTCTGACTTTGCCTTGGTTTTTGGCGGCACTTTTATTAGCGGGATGGCCCACTTTGGGGAATTGCCAAAAGCTGGTGCAAGGTGAGATGGCTGGTTATCTGCTGGTTCCCCATGAGAAGGTTGCGGATACTTTTAACGGGGGATTTTCGCTTTATGCGGCGGCATGGCCCCTCTTGAAGGAATACCCGGGGCAGCGGTTTCAAACGGGGTTGTTTGGCACATGGATGTTTCCTCAGTTTGATGGGAAAGATCCGGCTAATTTTTACACCGATATTGAGGGCGGATTGGGTTGGTGGCGCGACACGCGGTTTGCCACGGAGACGCCCAAGTTCATCATGGGTGGTGTGGCGCTCAACTTTAGTGAATGGGCCAACGGGCCGGGGGCAGGCCAGGGGAGGAATTGGAATCAGCCGAAGGGCAAATATGGTGTGGCACAACTGAGCCCCTGGGTTCTTTGGCCGCCGGACGGGTTGAATATCAAGCAGGGGACTTGTGGCGAACTGGTTGGTTACGGGTATTTGCCTTTGCCGCTCACCCCGGCCAAAAAAACAACTGCTGGTAAAAATGTTCCCACAGGGGAGCATAGTTGGACGCTGTTTATGAACACGGGCAACTTCAAGGGCCCGGTGGCTTTTTTCACTCCCTATTTTTGGTCGCGGGCCACAGTGGACAAACCGGAACTGGCGGGCATGTTTCTGGATTCGCGACCCGCGAAACCGAACAAGGCTGTGCAGATGGAAACGCAATATGTTCCGAGCGTGCAGGTGACCGATTCGAAGGGTGAAACCTGGGCCCGAGTGGCCCCCACCTCTTTCCCACGCAATGCCAATGGAGACTCTGCTGTGTTGCACCGGATCACTGCTTATAACAAAAAAGCTCTTTGGGACGGTGTGAAGCAATGGCTGGAAGGGGGAGAAGCTGTTAGCGGCAAAATTGATCCAGCGCAATCGAGCGTGCACCCATTCACGGGAAAGGGAGGTGCAACATGGAAAATTTACAAGCCTGATGACAAGAAGGAGCAAAAGACACCGCTCGCATGGGCATCGTTTGCCAAGCCTGTAGCCTTGGAGGACAACACCTTTGGTTATCGGTGGAATAAAGAGATGGTGAGCCAGACCGACTCGAAAGATGGCCCATTGGTGACACTGCCTGAATATTTTCATTTGGTGAAAGCCAAAGACAAAAAGCCGGAATGGGTGGTGGTGCAAGCCAAAGATGTGCCGGCTGAAACAGGCCTTACCGAGGTGAAATTTAGCAGGCCACAAGAAGCCAAACCCGAAGCGTATGTCACCCCCACCGAGGCTGAAAGCTCTTGGAAGAAGCCTGGCCCTGTTGCAGGGCCATTCAAGGCTTATCCGGGAGATGGCAGCGAGTTGACTTATTATTGGTACCGTTTTGCGGACCAGCCTGCGATTCTGAACGCAGACTTAACCGATCAGGAACGGGAAGCCTTGCAGGCCAGAGTGGAAAAGCTACATCGAACCTGGAAAAAAGACCGTGAATATCTGCCTCCCCCAACGATTGGAAAACTGGCGGATATTGACCCTGCGCTAATTTTAACCCCACCGCAGGGTTTTGAAGCAGGGTATGTACCGATTGTGACTAGGCAGGGGGTTAAGATTGGCACTTAAGGGAAGGTCTGTGAGGGGGCATTTTTGTATGGGGGTTGGTAGTTGGATTTCTGTGAGAGGGATGGGGTAGGATTTCTGTGAGGGGCATGGGGTTCTGCTCGGGGGCCCGTGACGCTGTCACGGTTTGGGTGATATTTTTAGTTTTAGTCCTTTCGAAATTTTTATGGGTAGAGACTTAAAGCAGACTGCATAATTATTTAATGGTCCTTCCGGGAATTTCATGGGTAGAGGCTTAAACCGCCGCAATGGAAGTAAATGGCGGTTTTGAAATTCTCGACATTCCTGAAGCCTCCCGCTCTTCTCTTGATGGACATAATCTTACTGTTCAGGCCCTCGGCCACCCCGTTGGTGATCGGGTGCTTGCAGTAGGTGAAAACATTCTCCAGCCGTTGATGGATCATGGCACAGACCCGTTTGATTGGTTCCAATTGGCACCGGTCCACCCATTTCTTCCATGAGGCATAAAAACGCTTGGCCCAGGCGACGCTTTTGTAGCTCCATAGCCCCCGAAGCGTTTCCTTGATGGACCATGCCCTGGCGGTTTTCAGCGTGCTCTCCTTCAGGGCTGTGAACTCCTCCTGGCGGTGTTCCGGGATGTTTTCCTCCCCATACAGCCAAAGGTATTTTGTTTTGCTCAGGGTGTTGCTTCCCAAGGCCATCAACGCCCGGTGCACCTCCTTGCGGACCTTGTCCACCCCCTCGTTCATCTTTTTCATGACATGGAACTTGTTGAAGACGATTTTATCCTTGCCCAGTGGCAACCATTTAAGGTTGGCCTAGACATAGGGCTCCCACATGTCCATCGCGATTGCCTCGATGGCTCGTAATTGCTCCGGTGTGCGGGGCTTGTAAAACTCTGCCAAACTAGCTTTTTTGCGGTTTTCCGAAATGAATTCCACGGTTCCGCGCTCGATGTCATTGACAATCGTCAGGTAGCGGTGGCCCTTGCGGAACGCTTTCTCATCCACCCCCAGGAGCCGGGAAGGAATCGCTTCCTTCCGCAGGGTACCCCGTTTGACCGCCAGGTCCATCACATGCCAGGCCTGATCCTAGGAGATGTTCAACAACTGGCAGGCCCCCTTGACCGTTTGGCAAGCCAGAAGCACATCGATGACAAACCGTTCCATAAGAATGGTGAAACATCCGTGGGGTTCAGCCCAAGGAACCTTGACTTGGATGACACCATGCTCCTCGCAACGGACCCTGGGAACACTGGAATGGACCAGTGTCTGAAATTGGCAGGTATTCAGATGCCGCCAAGTTCTTCCGGGGGCATGATCGTAGCAACCATATTCCCGTTCACACTTCGGGCAGTTGAACCGACTCTCAGAATCATGATCGAGGGAGATATGGACGGCCTGACCTTTCACCTCAAGCCGCACATCCACCCACCACTTTCCAAGGCGAGGATAAACCCAGTATCTGCTGATAGAGCTCGTTGTTGCTTCCCATCGGATTCCTCTATGGGAAAAGCATAATTCATCCGGCCAGCACCCACAAAATTGTCGGAAGGATCCATTTATCCTTGTGGCCTCGACAAAATCTTTGGCAACGGCTTCCCTGGCGGGGCTTTCTGCGGCGTTCACTGCCCCATAGCGAAGCGGTGCCAAGGCGGTCAGGGCTACCAGTTGGTCAGGCTTCACCAGCTCTTCCGCCACAGCCCACTTAAACATTTGGCGAATGTAGCCGGTTGCCTTATTGATGACTTTGCCGGGTTCGCCCTTGGCGGGCCATGAGCAACCGAACCTCTTGAAGCTTCTTAGGGCCAAATGCTTTGGCGGGATCGTTTCGGTAAAAATCTAATACAGCCCGAATTGAATACTCTAGATTTTTTACAGCGTGCCCGCCTCTATATCGACCATCAACCCATTCAAGAAATTTTGATACAAGCCTGGCCAATGTAATATGGCCAGCTAGTGAGTCTGACGGCAGTTCTGGCCGCATGATAATTTGGGCAATTGCGCTTCGGTAGGCTTCCTTGAGATCAAGGAGCAGGGGGCAGGGATAGCTGGGCCATGCACCTAGATAAATTCTCTTTTCAGCTTGGCCATCCCAGACGAAAGCTCGCCCTGATGCCTTGTGATATCAGACTAACGGATTGGTTTTAGCTCTTCCCACGGTAAATACCCCTAGGCTTTTGGGCAAAGACCCAAGAAAAACTTTTGGAGCTGTTCCGCCTAAACATGAGGCGGGTGACACAAACCGTGTCAGCTCTTAAACTTACGACATGAAAACAGATTGGGCGCTACAGGATTCGAACCTGTGACCCCCAGCGTGTCGAGCTGGTGCTCTAGCCAACTGAGCTAAGCGCCCGTGTGAATCCCACGAGAATTAAACCTTAAACCAAAGAGCTGAGTTAGTCAAACTGAGACGGGATTTAATTGGTTTGGAAAATGATTCAGGGTGGGCGATGGTGCTTCTGCGGCAGGGATGTGATAGTTTCTGAAATACCTTAAGATTTAAATGGGATCTTCCCTTGGAAAAACCTTTAAATATCTCGGACCCCGTCACTCCTTCGACTGCTGTCCAGGATTATTTGAAAACCATTCACGCTCTTGGAGGGGTGGATGAGCGGGTTTCACCCAACGATATAGCGCTGAAACTGACTGTGACCGCCCCAAGTGTATCGGGCATGTTGCGCCGTTTGGCTGATGGCGGGTGGATCGAGTATCAGCCTGGGAAAGGTGCGCAGCTTAGCGAAAAAGGAAAAACTGAGGCCCGGCGGGTTATTCGCAGGCACCGTTTGGTTGAACTTTTTCTCACCCGTGTTTTGGGCTTGGATTTAAGTGAGGTAGACCAAGAGGCGGAGGCATTGGAACATGCCATTTCTCCACGGCTTGAAGAGGCTCTTGCTAATTACCTTGGAGAACCGGATGAGGATTGCCACGGCCATCCGATTCCTTCGGTGAACGGGGAGTTGGTAACCCGAAGCTTGAAACCTCTAACAAGTTTCAGGCCTGGACAAACCGTTCTGATCCGCGAGGTACGCGACGACAACCCTGCCCGGCTGAAACGGTGGATGGAACTTGGGCTCATTCCGGGCACCCAAGTTCAATTCGTTAAACGAGAGGATGTTCTAGACCTTTTTGAAATTGAAGCCAAGGGCCGGGTGATGCAACTGCCTGGTTTGGCTCTTTCTGGGCTCATGGGCGAACCGTCCAATAGGGTTGGACACGACTAAATCTTTGTTGAACCGCATTATTTCAACTTTTTTAGCGTTTACTGCAGCAGCGTTTCAACACTTTTCAACAGGCCAAGAATTCGGCAGAATGCCTGGTCAGGCTTGAGGTCGATAAAGTTGATTTCAGTGCGAGTGTTTTCACCTTTTTGCCAATTAGCAAGCGTATCACCCGCTGGGTTTAGCCATTTCCATTGATTTGGGCTGGTGTTGACAACTCTGCCAGCTGGATGGCCCAAGATGCGCATCCACTCTCCCTGCCAGCCACCCAAGGTATTGCCGACCACATCAATGGCTTTCATTCCACCCAATGAAAAAAGGCCAGCCAGCCACAAACCATTGGATGTATTTGGAGAATGATCAGAATCGGTCTCCATGAGACAAGCATGGCAATGGATCGTGCCAATTTGCCGAATCAAATCGGCCGGGATCAGGCGAGAAGTAGGGGAGAAAATGAGAGTGCCGACCATTTTATTTTCCGCCGAGATAGTCCAAACCTTGGCGTTCTGGCGTGAAAGCTCGAAAACGAGGGACGGGAATTCAATCATGGGAATCACCGCCGTTGAATAAAATTGGCCTTAAGGATTGACTCAGGCAAGCGATGGCCTGAAACTCTTTTTGATGAATTTGCCAACCACCTCTCCTTGGTGACTAAGCAAATTTAAAGTCAAACCCAAATACCTTTTCCATTGTGGCGGAGTTTTACCCGATGCGCCAAATTAGCAGAAGAGAATTTGCACAAGCCAGTGCGGCACTTGCGACAGCCATGGCTGCATCTTCAGGCAGCGAGGCTGGTTCGCCTCAAGAAACATCGAAGCCGGCAGGTGAAAAACTCCGTGTAGCAGTGACAGGTGTTAACGGGCGTGGGTTAGACCACGTGAAGGGTTTTTTGGAACAGCCTGGTGTTGAAGTGGTAGCGGTTTGCGACGCAGACGAGGCGGTTATTGGCAACGCTATGAAAGCCATTGAGAAGAAGCAGGGTAAGGCACCGGCTTATGTGAAGGATTTCCGCAAACTGGTTGAGATGAAGGATTTGGACATCGTTTCCATTGCCACGCCGAACCATTGGCACTCACTGATGGCGATCTGGGCCATGCGGCATGGCAAGGATGTTTATGTTGAGAAGCCAGTTAGCCACAATGTGTTTGAGGGCCGCAGAGCTGTTGAGGTTGCCCGCGAAACGAATCGTATTTGCCAAACCGGGACACAAGTTCGCAGCCAGCCGGGTATCCGCCAAGCTATTGCCGATATTCAAGGGGGTAAGATAGGGCCCGTGGATTTAGCCATTGGTCTTTGCTACAAACCGCGTGGGTCTATTGGACTCACCATGGGTGAAACGCCAATTCCGCAATCGATTGACTACAACCTTTGGTGTGGGCCGTCCCCCATGGTGCCTTTGCGCCGGAAGCGATTGCATTATGACTGGCACTGGGTGTGGGATACCGGTAACGGCGACTTGGGCAACCAGGGGATTCATCAAATGGATGTGGCCCGCTGGGGCCTTGGTGAACAAAAGCTTTCGAACGCGGTTTTCAGCATCGGCGGGCGAGTGGGCTATAAGGATGATGGCCAAAGCGCCAACACCCAAGTCAGTGTTTTCGATTACGGCGCTAAAACGCTGATTTTTGAGGTTCGCGGACTGCCCACACCCGATTATCGTGGCGCCAAAGTGGGCAATGTGTTTGTAGGGCCGGAAGGTTCTCTGGTTATAGCTGGTTACAACAATGCCACCCTGTTCGACCCCCAAGGTGGCAAAATCAAGGAATACAAAGGTGGTGGCGACCACTATGCGAACTTCCTTAAGGCGGTTCGAAGCCGCAAGAAGGAAATGTTGCATGCGGACATTCTTGAGGGCCATCTCTCAAGTGCCCTGTGCCACCTTGGCAATATCAGCTATAGGCTTGGCAAAGCCGAAAACTTGGAAGCTGGGAAACTTGGGGGAATCGACTCAAGCCGGGGCATGAAAGATTGCCTTGAGCGCCTGCAAACCCATTTGGAGGCTAACAAGATCAACCAGAGTGAATGGCCGTTCCAAATTGGCCGACGTTTAAAATTCAACCCCCAAACGGAAAAATTTGTGGGTGACAGCGAAGCCGACACACACCTGACGCGTGAATACCGCAAGGGTTTTGAAGTGGAAGCCAAATCCTGATCGGCGACAGGCAAAAGGCGCCTACTCAGCATGCGGTTTTGGAGAAATCCTGAGCCGCATTTTTTATCCAACTGTCAAATCAGATCCAGTTTGCGGCGGGCGTTTTTCGCTTTTTTGCATTGGGCGCAAGTACCTTGGACGATGAGGGAATGCTTGTCGATTTGAAAGCCGTGAGCCAGTGCTACTTCTTTTAGTTTGGTTTCAAGTTCCGGGTTTTCGAACTCGATCATTTTGCTGCAAACCATACAGCGAAGATGATCATGCTGAGGGTAGCCGTAATCGTGCTCAAAGGTGGTCCGCGAGCCAGTAACCAACCTTCTTAATAAACCGGCATCGACCAATTTGGTGAGTGTGCGGTAGGCGGTTGCACGGCTTACCACCAGGCTAGCTTTGCGCATTTCCTCAAGGAGAGAATCGGCATCGAAATGCTCGTGGGAACTGAAAATAAACCGGACCATATCTTTTTGCTGGCCGGTGAACCGCTGAACCCTGGGGCGGGAGGAAAGATACTCCTGAAACTTTTGTTCAGGGGTAAGGGAAACTTGCACCGCATTCAGCATGGCGAGAATCCGCTTCGCTCTAAGTATCAGGCCCGAGAGATAAATCATCTCCCGGGCTTAATCTTACAAGCAAAACCGAACTTTGGTAAAAAAAACCAACCAAGGATGGCCAGATTGTTCATCATTAAATGGCTAAGTGGCTTGGAAAAATCGATCAATAACCTTGTTGATCAAGGAACCGGTCGAGGGCTTTTTCCAGCTTCTCGTCGGTATCGTAAGTCCCTTCGGCAATTTCCTTCTTGATACGCTCGACTAGGTGCCAGCGAATCGATTGGGACTTTGGCAGTTTTTTGTTTGCTGGTGTTTGGACCGGTTCGTTCGGGGTTACAACCGCCAGAGCGGGCATACGACGACGGGGTCCGAGCACTGTTGAAGCTATGTGCATATTCATGGGATTCATTCCTCACGCTCGGCATCGGGTAGAAGTGATGTGCCCGACGCACAAGATTACGCCAGAGATAGGAACCTGACAAGCAAACCCTAGGAAATCAGAAGAAGAAATGTGCTGAATCTTCCGAAAACCCGGGCCTAGGTTAGCTATGGGCTGCCTGCCCTTCGCCTTCCATACTTTCATTATCGGCTAGGGTCGGAGGGAAGGATTAGGGAATTATGCCAGATTGCCGATTTTATTTCCACATATCACCTACTATCTTGACAGCTTGTTGAATAGCTTTTTCGAAATCGGGAATTTTAGAAGCCGGGAAATCCAGATGGGTTACCGCCCGGCAGATTTGGGGCCCGGTTTGGCTGACTAAAACGCCCTCTTTCTTTAATGCGGCGAGAAATTGGTCGCCGGTTGCGAAATCTGGCTTCACTTTGAACCACACCAAATTGGTAGTGGGGTTTGGGTATTCCAATTCCAAGCCAGGGGTTTGCTGAATGATTTTGGCCAGTTTTGAGGCGTTAGCGTGATCTTCCTTTAGCCTTTCGATGTTGTTTTGAAACGCATGCAACGCCCCGGCGGCCAAAATCCCGGCTTGCCTCATGGCCCCGCCAAAAATTTTGCGGAATTTTCTAGCCCGATTGATGAATTCGCGCGACCCAAGGAGGGCGCTTCCAACCGGAGCCCCCAAGCCCTTTGAGAAGCAAACGGAAAGGGAATCGAGCTGACTGGCCCATTCTTTTGGCCCAACCCCTGACGCCACGATGGCATTCCAAATGCGCGCCCCGTCACAATGCAAAATGAGGTTATTTTTTCGAGTCCAATCACGCAATTCACGAAACCCTTCGATGGGATGGACACAGCCGCCACCACGGTTGTGGGTATTTTCAACAATCACCATGCGTGTGCTGACATAGTGCTGGTTTGCTGGCCGGATTTTACCGGCAAGGTGGTCGAGGCCAATAATGCCGCCGGGGGCATGTAGGGTTCGGCAGGTCGCCCCGCTTAAAAGGGCAGGGCCACCGGCCTCCCATGTGTAGATATGGCTGGTTTCATCGCAAAGAATCTCGTCGCCGGGCTGGGTGTGAGTTTTGATGGCAATTTGGTTGGACATGGTCCCGGATGGAACAAAAAGGGCCTCCTCGAAACCAAAATAGCTGGCCACCTCGGTTTGAAGCCTGTTGACGGTGGGATCTTCCGCCACCATGTCGTCTCCCACTTCGGCCCGGGCCATTGCATCCCGCATTGCGCTGCATGGTTTTGTGACAGTGTCGCTACGCAAATCAATGATTTCGAGGGAATCGGTCTTCATGACGGGCATCCTTTATTTAGCTTGGCTAAAGACAGAAGCTTGGCCCAAAAAATCAAATAAGGCGTTATGATTCATTTGTATGCCCCTTGGCCTTAGCCGGCTTGAGAGTGGTTGCTATCTTCACTTTTTGAATCAGGGATGCGTAAGCGCTATGGCCGGCAATTCCTTCGGTAAACTTTTTCGGGTGACTACCGCAGGGGTAAGCCACGGGCCGGGCTATGTGTGTGTGGTAGATGGCTGCCCGCCTGGAATGCCTCTTGAAATATCAGATTTGCTGCCTGATTTGGCCCGTAGAAGGCCGGGGCAATCGAAGCTGACCACTCAACGCAATGAGTCGGACGCTCCGGAAATATGGTCAGGGGTGCATAACGGCAAAACTGATGGGACCTCGATTAGTATTGTTTTCCGCAACAACGACCAACGCAGCCACGATTATGACAATATATCAAAACTATATAGGCCTGGTCATGCAGACTACACATTTGATGCACGATATGGCCACCGTGACCCTCGCGGGGGAGGCAGATCCAGTGCCCGGGAAACCGTTTGTCGGGTTGCGGCTGGCGCTATTGCAAAGAAGGCTCTGACAGAGGTTGGGGTGAGGGTGATTGGCTGGGTTAGCAGTGTTGGAGAGGTTGAATGCCCGGCCTTGGAAGCTGAAAAAGTAACATTGGAGGCAGTGGAGGCAAATCCGATCCGTTGCCCGGAGCCCGCTATTGCAGCCAAGATGATCGAACTGATTGATACTGTCAGGCTGGATATGGACAGTATTGGTGGTACCGCAACTATGGCGGCCTTGGGTGTACCTCCCGGATGGGGAGAGCCGGTTTTTGACAAATTGAAGGCTGATTTAGCCAAGGCGATGCTATCCCTTCCGGCTGTAACCGGATTTGAATACGGCTCTGGCTTTCGTGCCGCCCGCATGCGTGGAAGCGAGCATAATGATCCGTTTGTCCCGAGGCCGGACCGCCCTTGGGGGATCGGAACCGAGGGAAATCACCACGGGGGCATGCTGGGTGGGATCTCTTCTGGAGAAACCATCGTCACCAGAGTTGCCATCAAGCCGACCAGCAGCATTCCGAGGGCCCAAAAAACCGTAGGGCAGGACCTTCAACCGGGCGAAATACAAGTCAAGGGAAGGCACGATCCATGCCTCTTGCCCCGATTCATCCCAATGGGTGAAGCCATGATGGCAATCGTGCTTATGGACCACTTTTTGAGGTTCAGGGCCCAATGTGGCACTAAGGGGCCCCACAATGGAATTTCATTTTAATCCATGAAAAAGACCAATCCGCCTTATGGGTTGGCGCAGCGGCAGATTTGCCGCTACGATTGCAGAAGATGCACTCACACTTCCAAGGAACCAGCCGATGACTGGCTTTGATGCCGGCGATGAACCCCGACACAATTGTGGGGTGGCCGCCATCTACCACTTGCCTAGCGACAAGCCGTCCAAATTGGCCCCATTGGCTGGTGCCGAAAATGTTTCTCGGCTAATTCCCCGCATGCTTTTGGACCTGCAAAATCGAGGCCAACTGGCTGCCGGTATTTCCACCTTCAACCCAAAACGTGGAAGGCTTGTCGATACTTATCGTCAAATTGGCACGGTGATTGAGGCTTTCCGGCTGAGCCATCAGGAAAAGTACGAATCCCTGATGAAGGACCACTCCGGGCCGGCGGCCATTGGCCATGTGCGCTACGCCACCTGTGGCGGTTCGGAACGGCGTTTGGCGCAGCCTTTTGAACGAGAGCATGGTTGCAAATGGAAATGGTTTAGCTTTGCCTTTAACGGTCAGCTTGCGAACTATGCTGATCTTCGAGACTCTTTGCTTGAAAAATCGGACTACCATATCGTTCGCGACAACGACACTGAAATTATCATGCATTACCTGAGCAAGGCGCTCAGCAACCACCAACAGGTTCAACCTGATTTGGTAGAAGTTTTCACTCGGTTGGCAGAACAATTTGACGGCGCTTACAACATTGTTTTCCTGAATGCCATGGGCGACATGGTGGTTCTCCGCGACCCTCTTGGTTTTCATCCGCTTTGCTGGGCTCAGGATGGGCCTATGGTGGCAGCCGCCAGCGAGTCTGTGGCGTTACTAAACCTTGGGTTCAAGGACGTTCGGAGCCTTGAGCCGGGCGAAATGATCCTGATTCAGAATGGCAAGCTTTCGACTCACCGCATAGCCCCTAAATTGCAAAAATCGCATTGCTTTTTTGAATGGATTTATTTCGCAAATGCAGCGAGCAATCTGGATGGACGAAGCGTTTATCTGACTCGCACCGCATTGGGCAAAGAGCTTGCCCGTCGTGAACGCGAACTTGGTATACTCGAACCCGATTCTGACACGGTGATTGTTCCTGTTCCGGACACCGCCAAGGCCGCGGCTGATGCCATGGCCTACGCCTTGGGCATTCCGTCCCTTGAGGGGTTGATGCGTAACAGGTATGTGGGCCGGACCTTTATTGAAGGCCAAAACCGTGCGGAGCGAGTGCAACTCAAATACACCCCCTTAAGAGAGGTATTGGAAGGTAAAAAAGTCCTTTTAGTTGAGGACACGGTGGTGCGCTCCACCACCTTGAAAACCCTTCTTAATGATTTGCGGGCCCGGGGCGGAGCCAAAGAAGTGCATGTGCGGGTCGCTTGCCCACCTATTATTGCGCCCTGTTTTTATGGTATCGACATGTCCACGGTGAAAGAACTTTTCGCTCCGCGTTTCATGAAAAATCTTGTTCCAACCATTGAGGAACAGAAGGCCATGGCACGCGAGTTGGGTGCTGACAGCTTGTTTTATTTGCCTAAAGAGGCGATTGCCCGTTCGATTGGGATGCCTGACTCCCAGTTGTGCCAAGCCTGTATTGGCGGAGAGTACCCGACAGAAACTGGCCGTAGGCTTTATCAGATATCGCTTGAGAAAACTGCGGGCCTAGTATCTGGTCGCACCTACGAGGCCGCACGTATCTCGGCACCAACTGCCTGACAAATAACGGATTCCAGAATGGCCAAGTCCGGCAATAAAAACCCGTCCGAGGAAGAAAAGGTTCGCATCATTGCCAGGAACCGCAAGGCCTTGCACGACTACAAGGTTCTCAGCCAATTGGAATGTGGTTTGGTTTTACAGGGTAGTGAGGTTAAAAGCCTGCGCTCGAATCAGGCTAACATTTCCGATTCCTTTGCACGGATTGAAAAGGGCGAAATTTGGCTTTATGGGATGGATATTCCCGAATACACCGAGGCCAACCAGCTCAACCATAAGGCGAAACGGCGCCGCAAGATGCTTTTGAACCGGTCGGAAATCCGCAAATTTGAAGTGGAAATGAAAACTCGGGGCAAGTCGCTCATCCCACTCGAGTTGTATTTCAAAAAGGGAAAAGCCAAGATTTCCCTTGCTTTGGGATTGGGCCAAAAGTTTCATGACAAACGCGAGAATATCAAGAAAAAAGAAACCCAAAAGGATATTGCTGCCTTTCAGGCGCGGAAGCGCAAGGGTAGCTAACTTGGGGAGTTGTGTCAGAAGGGTGCAACGTGCGGGTAGTTGGACTGGTTGAACACCCGGACCATGTCTGTAGCCGATACCGGCTGGCAGCCTTGATTCCGTACCTTGGGCTCCAAAAAATTGATCTCGAATTGATATCCCTGCCAGGCAACGTTTTTGCCCGCATTGCACTATTTGCCAAGCTTGGCGGTCGAGCGGTAATCCTTCAGCGCAAGCTTTTATCTTGGCTTGAACTGAAATACCTTCGCAGTCGGGCCTCTTGGCTAGGGTTTGATTTTGATGATGCGGTATTCCTTAGAGACTCTTACTCTCCCCGGGGCCATCACGATTCAAGACGACTGGGCCGGTTTCGAAACCTAATGAAGCAAACTGATTGTGTTTTCGCGGGGAACGGTTTTTTGGCAGATCAGGCCGCCCAGAATGGAGCAGGCAAAAAGGTCTTGGTTGTGCCAACCAGTATTGAACTTAACCTATACCAACCCAAAATCTGTCCTGCCACTTCAGTGAAACTAGACCGTCCAATCCAAATGACATGGATTGGAAGCTCAAGCACCCTACAGGGGTTAGAAAAAATGGCCCCGCTATTCAACCGAATAGGCACAGCCATTCCGGGAATAACCCTTCGAGTAATCAGCGACCGCTTTCCCGCTTTCAGCCATTTAAAAGTGATATCGATCCCATGGTCAGGTGCCACAGAAGCCGCGGAGCTTGCCAAGGGTAGCGTGGGAATTTCTTGGATTCCGAATGACCCTTGGAGCAGGGGCAAATGCGGCCTTAAGGTCTTGCAATATATGGCAGCGGGACTGCCTGTGTTGGCTAATCCGGTAGGGGTGCACCCGGAGATGATTCGACCGGGGCAGGAGGGGTTTTTGCCTGAGCGAGATGACGAATGGGTCGGCTACCTTGAGCGTTTCAATGAAGACCCGGGACTTTGCTACTCCCTTGGACAAAACGCCCGTTTGCGAGCGGAAAAAGAATATTCCGTGAACAACGCTGCCAGGTTGGTGTGCCAAGCGCTTTCACAGTCTGCCGGGGCCCGGCAATGACTTTTCCTACAAATATCACCGAGGCTCCGCATTGGGTTATGCGACCAAATGACCCGGCGCTTATACAGGCACTTTCCAGCCATGGTGAAAATTTGGCGGAGCTGGTTTTGGCAAAAGGAGAATTGGTGAAACGAGGGGGGCACAGGCTGGTTTGGCGATTGCGGCTACCCGGGTTGGATATTCACGCCAAGCGGAACCAAGTTTCAGGGCTACGCGGTCGGGCCCGGAGAATTCTTAGAGGACACAAGGCTCTTCTTGAAGCCAACCGCCTATCTGACCTCACCCTGGGTGGAGTTCCGACCCTTGAGTTATTAGGTGTGGCATTGGAGCCAGGCTATTTTGGCGCATCTTGGATTCTAACCAGAACAGCGATGGACAAGCAGCCGCTTGACAAATTATTGTCGGCCGCAATTGCCCAAAAACAGGCGGTGGACAAATTCGCCATCACCTCTGGACTTGCGCAGCTACTTTCCACCATGCATGGCCAAGGTTTCCACCACACCGATTTACACCCTGGCAATATTCTCTATTCGCCGCAAAGCAATCCGCAAATGTTACTGCTGGATGTGCATGACTTGAGGCGAATCAAGCCAACATGGCGGGCCAACCTTTCCAATTTGGTCATTTTGAATCGATGGTTTCAGGGGCGAACCCCTCGCCATGACCGATTTCGTTTTTTATTACGGTATTTAGGATTGCTTGAAAAAACAAAGCCCGAGTGCCCTTGGTCTGCCCGAACTATAGCAAGACTTATTGAGGCAAAAACGAACCTTTCAACTCATGAGCTTTGGCGTGGCCGTGACTACCGCTGCTTCCAGTCGAACAAGGATTTCCGCCGTGTTAGCATGTTATGTGGCCCTGTCCGGGCGGAAGGCTTTGCGGTAAACAACACAGAATTTTTCGATCCTTCAACCATCCTTCCGTCTCCTTTTCCTGAAGTCAATCAGGAAAGGAGCCAAACAAAAAATGCAGCCTGTAATTTTTCAATAAAAATACTAAAAAAATCAAAATCTTCAACAGTTTTTCTTAGCCTTCCGGCGGGGGAGGCCCATGAGGGGGCAGGATGGATTATCAAAGATATCCCTCCGAGGCCCTGGCCCCAAAGGCTGCTTGGGAATCATCCCTGCCGGCGATCGTGGATGCTTGGCCACGCTCTTCGGGGCAGATTTCTTCCCACCCCCAAGCCTTTGGCATGGTTGCGTTTCCCCAACGGGGGGCAAAGACTGGTCCAATCGGCAATTCCGAATTCCATTTTGCTCGATAGTTGGTGGAAATCTGTTTCTGATCCGGCGCAAAGGCGAGAATTGTGCCTCCGACTGGGAACTTTGATTCGCAAAACGCATGAAATGGGAGTGCGGCACCGTGACCTGAAAGCTGCCAACATTTTAATCGATGCCACTAACTCCCCTTGGTTGATCGATCTGGTCGGTGTGAAATTGAAGGTTCATGTATCTTCAGCTGACCGCCAAAATGATTTGGCAAGGCTCCTGCGATCGGCTTTATCAGTGAAAGGTGTTGGAAATCCGGAAATGGTACGATTTCTGCGCCATTATTTGGGCGGAAGGCTCTCGCCTGACTGGAAGTCTATATCCAGAAACATTTTACAGCTCGCGGAAAAAAAAATCCAAAGGAACCAACAAAGGGGCAGGGTTAACGGTTAATCCACGAAATATCAGGCTTCACCTTGCCCTGAAAACCGCAGGGAAACTAATCTTGATGCCTGTGGAATTTTAGCAAGCTGTGCGCAAGTCTTGGTGAAGGGAAGTGATGAGCTACTTAACCCTCGCCCATTCAACTTGTCGGTGGCAATTTTTGTTGGGTTTTATTGCGTTCTTAAGTGGTTGCCAAAGCTTGGATTTAACACTGGCCACCAGCGCTCCGGGAATACCAGATCAGGCAAAACCAGCCGGGCCCATTTCGGCAGTTACCGTTCAGCTACCCTCTTCCCATGAAAAAAGGGTCGCTCCCTTCGTCTTTCTTTCTGACAAACCATTGAATCCAGAGCCGACTTGGATTCAGGGCTGCACTCACCTCCGCGACCAAATTGCCCGTGACCTGAAAATTCAAAATTCACAACGCCCCATTTTGGTTTACCTGTTTGGAGACAGGGCCAGTTACGACCAATACATGCGCCAAAGGTATCCTGAACTTCCAAGTCGTAGGGCTTTTTTTGTCGCCCAAGGCAGATCAAAGGTATTGGGTGAGGATCTGATGGTTTTGACCTGGTGGTCGGATCGAATTGAACAGGATCTGCGCCATGAACTGACTCACGCAATTCTTCACTCCACCCTGCTGGATGTGCCCCTATGGCTTGATGAGGGTCTGGCGGAATATTATGAGATGGAAAACCATCCAATAGAGTTTCATGAGCGTTTGGCCCAAACCCGTGAAGACTTTGCCAAAGGTTCGGGGCCTAATTTGACCCGCCTTGAAGAAATAAGGGAAATCAATCGCATGCAGCGCCCGGAATATCGGGAATCTTGGCTGTGGGTGCGGTTCATGTTGCAGGGCCAAGCTGCCTTGAAACCCGTGCTGCTCGATTTCCTTCGCGAGTTGCGGCAAAACCCCAAACCTGCCCCTTTGGCTCCCAGAGTGGCAACCGCGCTTCCTGATTACCAACAGCGTTTTGCCATTTACGCGGCTGAATTGTCAGTTCCGCGATCACCCATTCCACCTCCACCCTGATCATGAGACTACTCATCACAGCAGGCCCCACTTCCGTCCCGCTAGATTCGGTGAGGGTGATAACGAATACCGCAACAGGGCGTACAGGGGAAGCTCTGGCCAACCATGCAGCCTCACTTGGTCATCAGGTTGTGCTACTAACTTCCAAGCCACCTGATTTCGCAAGTGCTGCGACTGGAGTGGTCGTTGAAAGGTTCATCAGCCCGGCCGACTTGAGTAGGCTTTTGGAGTCTCATATTCACCTGGGGCCCCAGGATGCCATCATTCACTCTGCAGCAATAAGCGATTTCGAAGTGGGGGCCATCCTTGATTGCCATGGCAAAGAGGCAAGCCACCACAAACTCGATAGCGACCAAGCCCCTTTCACCGTGGAGCTAAAAAAGGCTCCCAAACTGATCGACCAGTTTCGGACCACATGGGGATTTTCCGGGATATTGGTTGGATTTAAACTGGAATCAGGGCTTTCGGACCAGGATCTTTTGGCTGAATCAGAGATCACCCGAACGAGAACAAGTGCCACCTTGATGGTAGCCAACCACTTCCAGACTGCTGCCAAGGAAGCATGGGTCGGACCAAACCAAAAGGGTATTTACCAAAAGGTTGACCGCACAAAGCTGCCGGTTTTTCTATTGGACCTGATCACAGCTCGCCTGAAGCGTTAAAGGGCAGGGGATAAGCCGCAATGGCACATGTGCTTCTTGGACTGACCGGATCTGTAGCCTCTATCAAGGCACCTGAGCTTTTTGCGGCGCTTATTCAAAATGGCCACCGGGTTCGCGTTGTGGCAACCCGACATGCGTGCCATTTTTTTGATCCGGCTGGCTTTACAGCCTTGGCCAAACCCGGTTCCCCTTCGTTGCGCGACCCTGAAATTTGCGTGCTTGACGAAGATGAATGGCCCACCCAAGCCGGGCAGGGTAGTTGGACACGGGGTGACGGGGTATTGCACATTGAGCTTCGGCGCTGGGCTGACATTTTCCTAGTGGCACCACTTGACGCCACAACCCTCGCAAAATTTTCCCTAGGGCTATCTGACAACTGCCTTTCATGTGTCTGGCGCGCCTGGGAGCCAACCAAGCCAAGAATTATCGCACCAGCCATGAATACAGTCATGTGGAATCAACCGGTTACCGCCAGACACCTGGCCCAATTGGCCATGGACGCCGGATTCCATCCGGGTGCAAAAGCAGAATTTTCAGAAATCAGTGAGGCATTGCAAAAAGGGGCAGGGCAACTCTTTATGGCTTCTCCAGAAAACCGGACTCTGGCCTGTGGCGACGAAGGTATGGGTGCGATGGCCTCCGTGGCAGCTTTGACCGAATTAGTGGACAGGGCACTTGGACTACGCATTTAATAGATGTTTGGTGGTATTTTCCAAAAGCCGGACCGCATTGGCCGCTAGCAAGATTGCCGCTGTTTCAATTCGTAGTTTTCTCCGCCCTAAGGCGCAGGGATGCCAACCTGCTCCTTGGAGACTATGTATTTCGCTTAGGTCCAACCCCCCTTCAGGGCCGACAACTATTACCAAGGCCCTATTTAAGCCAATCGAACCTGGCAAAGACCAACCTGAATCGGCCACTTCTGGAACATGGCCAAACCAAAGCGTATTCGCTTCCGATCGGTATCCAGCAACCAGTTCATCGAGGGTCTGGAGATTAGCAATTTCCATCAACTGGCTACGCTCGCACTGTTTACTCGCCTCAATCACATGACGGCGTAACCTATCTAAACGCTTGGGTTCAGGGTGAATGACACTGCGTGCGGTTTTTAGGGGAACAAAGCGGGTAGCGCCGATTTCGGTGAGCTTTTCCAGCAAAAACTGCTCCCTATCCCCTTTGGGCAGGGGAGCACAGATTACCAGTTTGGTTTTCAATTCCAGTTGCGAAGGTATTCCTTTGCCAACTTGAAGGGTGCAGCCATGTCGGGAAATATCCAAGATGGTGGCAGGGTAATCTATGCCATCCCCGGCAAAAATCACCACCTGCTCACCCGGTTTAACTCTTGAAACCACAATATGTTGCGTCTCTTCTTTACCCAAACTCACAAGGCCGGGTGCCAAAGGAACTTCAGTATGGAATCTATGAGCCATGGCTGGTATTGACTCTCGCGCGCAGCAGATGTTCTTGGAGAAAGTTTTACATGAACCGCCAACAGCCGGCCATTGATCCCCAAGCCGCTTTGAAATCAGACTTCTGGTCCCAGCCTTCCTCTGAACAATTCCACCGGTTGGAAAGTTTGCTGCAACGGCTTTTAAACCTTCCTGGTTTCCAGCAGGCCCTTGAATCAACTTCACCTGCGGTCAACCCATCCCAACCAGTTGTTCAATCGGCCCCTTTGAACACTGGTGCTCAGCCATCGACCAATTGGGCGCCATCTGGATCTACCTGGGGGCCCCTTGCTGAGGTTTGGAAGCAGGTGCAACGGGAAAATGAAAGCCTCACCAAGCCCTCCATGGGCTGGCCCGAGGCAACCGCCGATACAAGCCAGGCGGCTCATTCCCTCCAAAAAAACGAGGACCAAGCAACGAATCAACAACAGCAGGAAATTTCAGCTTGGAATACGGTCCAACCTGTTGATGCCCTTACACCTTGGAAATTGTCGGTGTCTGATGCGGCTCCAAACTCTTGGCAATCGTTGGCTAGCCAATCTTCGAGCCCATTCCCACCATCATTTGCTGCTGACACAGTTGAAGATGCCTCACCCCCCAGAAGGGCAACTGAGTTTAAAAGCTCACCCGTAAAACCAAATGCATTAACACGCCTTCTTCTAACAGGCAATCAAATAACAGACTCTATCCTTTGCATGTTAGGCTGGCCGGGGAGGGCCATTCAAAGCGGGATGGGCAAATGGCTAGTCGGTTTAGTGGGTGTTGGACTTTTTACAGCAGGCTCCTGGCTATATTTCCGTGAAGCACTCGAGGAATTTGCCGGTTTTGTTTTGACCATGCTTGTTTGATGGCCATGGGTATTGGGTGTGGCTGGGAGTTCCTTTTGTTTGGTAACAGGCGGCAAATGGTTTTCGCAAGCTAGTGATGCCTGCTGCAGTTGGACAAATTTGGTAAAAAGAATTTATGTTTCTGCCTGGTGCCCTCGATTAGGTGGAATCCAGTAGCGGGAAGCAGCAGAATGATAAGGCGATTGGAAAATTTAAATCCAATTCCCCAGTCGCTTTGACATAATAAAATTCTGGAACAGAACCCTTTGTTAAATTAGGCAGGCTCAGCTTTGGAATCATCCGATCAAAATGTAGCCACGCGCCTACCCTGCCGTGAAAAGCCAGATTATCTGGCAGCGAGCCTTTCGTTGCTGGTGCCGGGTTTGGGGCAGATCTATCAACGGCGCACCTTGAAGGGCTTGCTGTTCTTGGTCAGCCTGAATTTTCTCTTTTTTTATGGCTGGTTTCTGGGAAGCCGCAGCAATGTTTACTTGCCGCGCGCGGAGCAATGCGTCCCCTTCAAAACCAATGTGGTGCGGGTGGCTTTCGGCCTGCCTTTCCCCAAGCCGCTTTATTATCGGTGGCAATACTTCGGTCAGGCGGGAATGGGTTTAGTAGCTTGGCCTGCGATCCTTCAGTGTTATTGGGCCGACGAGGAAAACGAGCCGGAAAGCACCCCGCCCCTTATTGGTAAGTACTTGAAAGCACCCCCGGAACGTGAACTGAATCGGCTGCAAACCGAGGGAGACGCCTCTTGGGAGCTTGCTTGGGTATTCACGGTGGCCGCGGGACTACTCAATTTGCTGGTGATTTATGATGCCCTGTGCGGGCCGGCAGTCATAGCCGCGAAAGCTTCAAAATCCCAGGCTGACTAAGTCATTTCCTTCAACCTCATTCTCTTCAGGCAAACCGCAATGTGGCAATCGATTTTCTGGCATGCGCCCGCCTTGATTATTCCCATCAGCTTGGTTTACGGGGCAACCCGTTTCGAATCCCCTGTCGAAATCACCAAAGAGGCGCTGCACTGGATTCGCCGGCTGGTTGTATTTCTGGCATCTGTTGCAATTGTGGTGCACTTCTTAACTTGGCTTGTGTAGCCCATACCTCCAACTGGTTACGTTGGTTAAACAAAGAAGCACCCCAAAGCCTAGCAAGGTTTGGGGTGCTTCTTTAGTTATTTACAACAGGGGGAGGAGTCTCCCCGCGTAATTACTCTTGGACCTTGGCAACGACTGTGGCTGCCTCGAAGCGGGCCACTGCCTCTTCGCCAGCGCGAACGACCAACTTCTTGGTCATGGTCTGGGGCTTGCCATCCACTTCGACGATAGCGGTCAACTCGTAGAAGTAGTTTTGGCCAACTTGGAGGGCTGGGGTAGAGAACTCGCGACGAGCGCCAACGCCGTTGGTTTCGTTGTTGTCGACGAGCAGCTTGGCATCTTGGGGCAGCTCAACAATGACGCGGGCCTTGATACCGGTGGAAACTTCGCCACCTTTGCCGGTGGTTCCCTTGGTTGCAGGGGCTACTTCCACTGCCCCCTTGGTGGCGCCACCCTTGATGACCGAAGAGTAGGAAGAGGTGGAGTCAATAATCACGCCATTACCACTACCGTAGCAGCCGTAGCAGCCGCTGCAGCCCATGGAATAGGTGGAACCATAGCAGCCGCTGCAGCCCATGCAGGAGTAGTAGGAACCGTAGCAGCCATAGCAGCCGCTGCAGCCGGCGCAACCGTAGCAGGAATAAACGCTGCCGGAGCAACCGCAGCAGGAGTAAACAACAGGAGCGCACTTTGGGGCGCAGTGAGCGCCACAGCCGTAACCGACGGACTTGTGGCCAAAGAAGAAGTCAGGTGTAGCGGACGAGCCGATCAGGGCTGCCATGACAATGGCGGAAATCATAAGGGGAGTCTCCAGAGGTGTGAAAAGGCGCAGCGGCTGGCAATATCGCAAACCGTGGTGCTATAGAAAGGATAGGGCGATTTTTCCTACAGCCAAGTCCAGATCCTAAAGCCAGCATTATACCCAGCCGTTCAAAACTTCTGGAGCGGAACAATTGGAATAAATATCCCATATTAACAATGACTAACTGTCGAAGCTACTTCAGCCCCCATCAGGTAGACTAGTCGAATGCAAAGCAATCCTTCAAACAACCTGCCGATATATTTAGATTTCAACGCTTCTGCGCCGGTTTTGCCTGAGGTTGCCCAGACCATGGCACCTTGGCTGAACGGATGTGTGGGAAACCCCTCCAGCAAACATGTTTATGGCCAAAGGGCGCGTGAGACGGTTGAGGAGGCACGCCGAAATCTGGCAGGTTTGATCCATTGCAAACCCTCGGAAATCATTTTCACAGGGGGTGGAACCGAGGCTTCCACTTTGGCCCTTAAGGGGCTTGCACCCCCTGCAAGAGGGCTTTGGGGCAAAATATTGCCCGGCTTTAGACTTTATTTGAGCCCGGCGGATCACCCGGCCAGCATTGAAACAGGGTTTGAAATGGCCAAAATCGGCCAAGCTAGACTCAAATGGATGGAGCTTGATAAAGCCGGCAGAGTTGATTTAGAAAAGGCGGCCCGATTGATTCGCCCGGGGCGGGGTTTGGTAACCACTTTGGTCGCTCATAACGAATCGGGAACCCTGCAACCAGTGCGGGAACTGGCGGATTTGTGCAACAAAAACGGAGTTCCACTCCATGCCGATGGGGCTCAGGTGGTAGGGAAAATCCCCTGCGATGTGCGAGAGCTTGGCTGTGATTTGCTCACCATCGCCGGGCACAAAATGGGTGCACCGCAGGGAATTGGCGCACTATTTGTGCGTGAGGGGATTTGCTTGAAGCCACAAGTATTTGGAGGGGGCCAGGAAGGCGGATTGAGAGCGGGAACGGAACCGGTGGCCTTGATCGCGGGTTTGGGGGAAGCAGCCCGAGTGGCCAGGGAGGCCATGCAACTGGTCAACCCAAAAATTGCCGAGTTGCGGGACGAGCTTTGGAACCTACTTTCCCGCGGCTTGGGTGACCGGATACTGCGTGTGACCCACCCCACGATGGCCCTGCCCAACACCTTGTTTGTGGCCATTCGTAACACTGATACCGGCAGGCTGTTGAACGAACTTCCGAGGCTTTGCGCCTCCACCGGTTCTGCTTGTCATGATGGGCGCCACCAGTCACGCTTGTTGGGAGCAATGGGCATTAATAAGCACTGGCACACTGGAACACTGCGGTTATCGCTGGGCAGGACCACTTCCAGAGAGGAAATCATCACGGCAGTAGGTTGGATTTTGGAAAAGGCGCAGTCCGCAAGCTAACTTCCATTGTGGCCATATTCAGACTACTCCAAGGTTATATTTATCCTGCCCAAAGCGAAGCCAATGCCATCACCAAGCTGAGGGCATTGAAGCTGGCGTGAACCCCCACACACACCAGAAGGGTGGCCCCTTGTGCCCTTATCAGGCCCAAGCCCAGGGCAAGGGGCAGCAAGGCTATGGGGGCTGGCCATGCGGTTGAATGCAGGGCGCAAAAGATTTGGGCTTGGGCCAAAATAGCTGCCAGCGCATCGTTTTGGCCCATCGGCCACATTTTTTGGGCGGTTGAGGGCCGCTGATTTTTGGTAATTTTTTGGCTATAAAACCACAGTGTTAGCCAGGGTAGCAGTAGAAAAAGCGCCAATAAAATGGCATTAAAAGACCCATAAGTCCCACGCAAAATATCAGTTTGAATTCCAAGGCCAAGTAGGACAACGGTAACAGCCCCCCCCACACTGGCAGACCCTGCAAAACCAAGGCGACCCAACACGGACTGAAGGTAGCCACGGCATAGAACCTCTTCCAGTACTGGGGCCGCCAAGCAACCCTGCAAGGCAACCAAAAAAAGGCCTACCGCTCCACCGTGAACCAACATGCGGTTTAGGGGATGACCCGATGGTTCTTGGCCAAACCATCGGGAAAGAATCATTCCCAAAAAAAACCACAAGGCCTGAGTGGTGGCGATTGCACCCAAGCCGATGATCCAAACCCATGGAAAGGCAAGTTTGCCCGCTGTCAGACGTCTTGCTGGGCACCCTGTCAAGGGGCGACGGATCAAACAATACACTAGCAAAGCCTGGGCGGGAAAAACCAGCAAGCCCCCGACCGTTCCGGCCAGCAATTTGCCAATTTCGGCGGGGCCGATTTGAGCCGGGTCAGGTTCTGTCTGTGGGGCCGGGTTAAATGCCCCAAAGCACCCTTGACGCCCCAATTCTCTGCCCAAAAAAGTTCCTAAACTGGAACCTATCACCACGATAAAAAGGGCTAAAAAGAGGTTGGCTAAGGCCCCAATGGCAGGGTGATTCAACCCTTCGACCGGGTACTGGGCCGACTGAATTGCATTCTCGGGCCGGCCGCCATTCTTTAGCGTGGTCAATTCTGGTTCAGATTCATGCCTGGTTGCAGCCAAAAACCGCTCCTCAATTGATTCACCTTCATTGAACCAAACTTGCCATAGGTTTGCCCGGTTGGCGATCTATCCTTCATGGTTTAATTTGGCAGTAGGTGGAAATCGGTATGATTACCCCAATGAATCTCGAAACCTGAGCACCCCGGCTTTTATTCATGGCGACCATTTTGGATCGAATCTTCAAGACCAAGCAGCAAGAAGTTGCTGAGCTTTTGACCCATCATCCCTTGGCGGAATTGGAAAAGGCCGCCCGTTTAGCTCCAGCACCACGGGATTTTCTTGGCCAAATGGCCAAGCCTGGAATTCGGGTCATCGCGGAAGTGAAGAAAGCATCGCCCTCGGCTGGGGTGCTGAGAAATCCTTTTATTCCGGGTGAAGTGGCAAAATCCTACGCAGATCATGGGGCCGCCTGTATCAGCGTTTTGACCGATAAAGATTATTTTCAGGGATGCCTGCAAGATTTGGAGGGGGTAAGGTCAACCGTAACTTTGCCAGCATTACGCAAAGATTTCCTGATCGACCCTGCCCAGGTGTTTGAAGCACGCATTCATGGTGCAGATGCAATTTTATTGATTGCCGAAATTCTTACCGATGCTCAACTGGTTCACTTGCATGGCTTGGCCGTAGGATTGGGAATGGCCGTTCTGGTCGAATTGCATGAAACTGCTAGCGTGGAAAAGGTGCTGGCAGTCAAGCCGCATCTGGTTGGCGTGAACAATCGTGATTTGCGGACCTTTGAGGTGAGGTTGGATCACACCCTGGAACTAGCGGAGCGGTTCCCGCCTGAAACCATGTTGGTCAGCGAAAGTGGGATTAAAACAGCAGCAGACATCCGCAAGTTGATGGCAGGTGGTGTGAGGCGGTTTTTGGTAGGAGAAGCCTTTATGCGGTCATCCAGCCCGGGTGAAAAGCTTGCAGAATTGATTGCAGTTTGATTGGTCATTCACCCTTAATTTTTCGGAACAACAGGCGAGGCCCTTCGTGAAATGAATTCACCTGCCCCAAAGGCGCCCGACCTAAAAGACTGTTTCCACCGCGTATGGAAACGCCTGTCTGCTCGGCTCAAGCGAAAACAAGCAAAAAAGGCAGGTACCTCTTCTACAGTAATCGCAGTCAGTGGTGGTGCAGACAGTATGGCCTTGGCGCTACTTTTTGCACAATGGCCCCAGGCATGGGGCCAGCCTTGGGGTTGGCATCTGGCTTTTGTGCAGCACCATTTGCGCGGAAGCGAAAGTTTGAGGGACGAGGCATTCGTTTGTGATTCGCATCGCCTCTGGCAAACATTCCCCAACCCGCCCCAGAGCATCGTGGTGTTGCAGGGGGTTCCACCGGGTGGGTGGAGGGTTGGCGCCTTTGAAGGGCCTGCGCGGACCATTCGTTACCAAGCATTGCAGGAATTTGGCCGAGACCTAAGTGCGGGGGCCATCGTGACCGCGCACACGCTGGATGACCAGGCCGAGACAGTCCTTCTGAGGCTAATGCGTGGCGCGGGGATATCAGGAATTGGATCTATACACCCTCTGGTAAATCCAAAACTTGGTTCTGAGAACCTGCCAATTGTCAGGCCACTTTTAAATCACCGGCGCGATGACTTGCGGCAATGGCTTACCGAGCAGAAGGTACCGTGGATGGAAGACACTTCCAACCAATTGCTGGATCCGGACCGCAACTATCTGCGCCATTTGGTTTTAGATCCGCTGGTTCGGCGCTGGGGGGCCCGGGCTGGAAGATTTCTTGCCCGACTGGCTAACCAAAGCCGGGTTTTGCAGCATGAAATGGCTAGGAAGACTGATCAATTGATCGGGGAAATGGAATTGCCAAGGGCTGGAAAAAGAGTGGTCTGGCAATTAGCCAAAGCAAAAATAAAAAGAAATGATGAACTTGCCAATTGCCTGTACCGGCTTTGGCAGCGGGAAGGTTGGCCTGCCCGGGAATGGTCGGCGGTTCGTTTTCGCCGGCTAGCCCGATTTATCCGCGGCAGGGGGCCTTTGGAAGATTTGCCCGCTGGTTGGCGGGTGCATCTAGATGGTTATGTGGTTCGGTTTGATCCACCTGCTGAATGGAATTGCAAAGTGGGATTTTTGGAGCAAGCCTGATTGTTGATTTATTGGAAAGGTAAGCTAACTGATGTCCGTTACGCCTGTCAGCCAGAACATTGATCCAAACGCCCCCATCCATATCAGGCGGGCGCTCATTTCGGTGAGTGACAAAACTGGCCTTATCGATTTAGCCCAAGCGCTGGTGGCTCAGGGGGTTGAACTGGTTTCAACCGGCGGCACGCACAAGGCATTGGCAGAAGCAGGGTTAAAACCGCTGGAAATCTCTGAGCTGACAGGGTTTCCAGAGGGTTTGGGCGGCCGGGTGAAGACGCTGCATCCGTTTGTTCATGGTGGCCTGTTGGCCCGTCGCGGATTGCCTGACGATGAGAAATTTGTTGCTGAAAACTTAATCCCTTGGATCGACTTGTTGATTTGTAACCTTTACCCCTTTGAAAAAGTTACCAGCGACCCGAACTGCCCTTGGGATACAGCCATTGAGAACATCGATATTGGCGGCCCCGCCATGGTGCGGTCGGCCTCTAAAAACCACGCTCATGTTGCAGTGCTGACAGATTCTGGGCAATACAGTGCGTTTGCTGCGGAAATAACACAAGGGAAGGGCACAGTCAGCCGATCTACCTGCCGTCGATTGGCCATTGAGGCGTTCATAAGGATCGCCAGTTACGATGTGGCGATTGCCCGCTATGTTGCTTGCGTGCAAAATGTGGAAACGGGGCGGCTTTTTCTGGATTTGCCCGAGATTTCCAAACTGCGATACGGTGAAAACCCGCACCAGGCTGCGTCACTTTACGGAACCCGCCAACCTGGAACGCTGGCGGCATCTACGGTGCTTCATGGCAAGGAAATCAGCTATAATAACTGGCTAGATTTGGATGCAGCTTGGTCGATTGTTTGTGGCATGGAAGCTCCGTCTGCAACCGTGATCAAACACACCAATCCTTGCGGGGCCGCAGTGGCGGACAATCTGGAAAAAGCATTTTTGGCTGCTTACGACGCCGACCCAATAAGCGCTTATGGTGGCATTGTCGGTTTGAATCGTGAGGTGGACGCGGAAACTGCCGAAGCGATGGCATTGCCGGGCCGGTTTCTAGAGTGCATTGTGGCACCTAGTTTTTCAGCGGAAGCCATGCAAATTCTTACCACCAAGCCAACCTGGAAAAAGAATGTGCGCCTAGTAGCAGTTGGCGCGATACAGCCCCGCGAAGGCTACCCCATTGAATTTAGGTCAATCGATGGCGGGGTATTGGCCCAAACCAGGGACCTTGCGAACGAGGGAACCGCTGGTTGGAAAACCACCTCCAAAAAACAGCCAAACCATGAAGAAATGCGCGACTTGGCCCTAGCTTGGAAAATTGTGGCTCAGGTTAAAAGCAATGCCATCGTTCTGGTGCGCGACGGATCCCTGGTGGGAGTGGGGCAGGGGCAAACCAGTCGGGTGGAATCAGTGAAGTTGGCCATCGCCAAAGCTGGGGATTTGGCACAAGGCGCGGTTCTAGGTTCTGATGCTTTTTTCCCTTTTCGCGACGGAGTGGATGAGGCCTTGCGGGCGGGAGTGCGGGCGTTTGTTCAGCCCGGCGGGTCGATGCGAGATGCAGACTCGGTGGCGGCCTGCGACGAGGCCGACGCAACAATGATCTTCACCGGCATACGGCATTTCAAACATTGATTTTGAATTTGGTTCGGGTTTTCTGTTGGGCACCGGCTCTTAAAACATTGGCGCCTAACGAATAAATTCGCTAGAAAATAGCTGCGCGATCCCTCACCTCATGGTCATTCTTGCAGGGCGATTTGCCCTGTCAGAAATTAACCACCAAGGCGACCTTTTTATTTTATCTCTTTCAATTGTAACTTATAAAGCATACACTTTTTAATATGATTCCTCTTCGGTAGGCTTCAAGTAGAGGTTTCCAGCTAATGGCCATGCCGGCGGCATTGATCGGAGACCAACATGTTTGCCCGATGGTTACCGGGGTTGTTCCCCATGTTGGGGGCCCCATTACCGGGCCGGGCTGTCCCACGGTCTTTATCTCAGGCACACCGGCGGTCATCGAGGGCGACATGATGGTTTGCTCCGGGCCGACCGATACCCTGCTCTTGGGCAGTATGACCGTTTTCGCAGGTGGCGTTCCGATCGGGCGGGTGGGTGATATGTGCGAGCACGGCGGTACCATCACCGGGCCGGGTTCTCCCACGGTCTTGATCGGAAACTAGTCGCCAGACGGTCTTTCTTCCTGTTGCGTTGTTTCCCCGGTAATCTTGACCTCCCGGATCCCATGGTAAATTTCTCGCAAGCCACCGCTGCCTTCCAGATCCAGACCCCGCTTGGGCCGGATGCCTTTGTGCTTTTGTCTTTTCGCGGCACGGAGAATCTATCAGGCCTGTTCGAATTCATCTTGGAACTGGGTGCCGACAAGGCAACCAAGGTAAATATCAGCTCCCTGATTGGGGAGTTTGCCTCGGTGGCTCTTTTCTGGGATGGGCGGGTCCAACGCCATATCCATGGCCAAATTTGCGAGTTGGCGGCCCAGGGCTCCGATGAGCACCTCAACCGCTACCAAATGGTACTGCGTCCAAGGCTTTGGCAGTTGAGCCTGGTCAAGCAGAGCCGGATTTTCCAGAACCAAGACGCCTGCCAGATTCTGGATACGGTACTCAAGCCGGTTTCTGGTGGGGACCAATCGGTCTTCCTGCCGCCCCCTACCAGGGTCTACAGCACCCAATACCGTGAAACCGATTTGGCCTTTTTCAACCGCCTCTGTTTCGAGCAGGGCATCGCCCATTACTGGGTCCACACTGGATTGGATCACCGTTTGATCCTCTCCAATAGCACAGTCATTGCCCCATCGAGCGGGGATTGCCATTTCAACCATTCGGGGGGCGGGTCCGGGGACACCGCTTCCATTAAGGCCTGGGAAACACGACAGACCATGGTCAATCCACGCGTCTCCATGCGCGATTCGCATTTCCAGCTCTTCAACTATCCCCTGACCAGCGAGGGCACAGCCAAACTTTCCGTGACCGCCGGCACGGTCCCTTTCACGATCTCCTCGTCAACGGTTGCCTGGCAGGAAAACGCCTTCACCAACAGCCGCTATTTCGACAGCATTTCCCCTTCAGGTGAAACCGAGAACTCGGCCATCAGTGTGGCTTTTGACCAGCTACCCCGCCGGGCCTACGGCCTTTCCACAGCGGCCGCCTGCAAGGCGGTCATCGCGAAGGGGCATGGCAACTGCATGAATCTGGTCGCCGGGCATCAGTTCAAATTGCACGACCATCCCGATGCAGACGGTTTGTGGCTGGTCACCAGCCTGGAGCACCATGGCAAGCAGGAGGGTTTCTTCTGGCGCGGTGAACAACTCAATGTCACCTATTCCAACAGTTTCGAGGCGGTGCCGGCGGTCTACAACCAGAAGCCGTGGCCGCCCGTGCCCAAACCTAGCGTCGGTTCCATTGAGACGGCCATCGTCACGGGGCCCCCAGGGCAGGAGGCCAACCTTGACCAGTTCGGCCGTGTTCAGGTCCGTTTCTGGTGGGACGCATCGGAAAACCAGTCGGCTACCTCCTGCTGGATCCGAGTGGCCCAGTGTTGGGCCGGACAGGGTTACGGCGCATTCTTTTGGCCGCGCTGCGGCCACGAGGTGGTGGTGGCCTTCGAGCACGGCGACCCCGACCGGCCGATCATCGTGGGCAGCCTGTACAACTCGGTGAATGTCGTCCCCATGCCCATGCCGAAAAACAGTTTCTTGTCGGGCATCAAGACCAAAACCGAGAATGGGGATGTCGCCAAAAATTTCCACACCGCCATTCTCTCGGACATGATGGATTCAGCCGTGATCTATGTGCATGCAGAAACCCACATGATCACTAACCAAGAAAAAAACCAGGTTGCGCAAAGCCAATCCCGTTCAATCACACTGGAAGGCTGAGGCAAGTACAGAAGGGCGAGACGGGTGTTATATGAATTGGGATGAGTTTGGAAAAAAAGCCGGCATGTTCCTGAATTCCGCCTATAAGGGTGTGGCGGGGGAGTCGATTTCCCAGTACGTCGGTACCGGCAGGGTCACCAACATTTTTGGTAGGGACCAGAAATTCGTCTTCGACTGGAACTACCTTTTTGGTTCCTTGCCGATGGACAACAAAATAATGAAGGCAATTATCTTTAACGGCGGCACCAGCTCAATCAACCTAGGTGCAAACCACTCAATAAACTTTGGAGGAGTACACCTGCTCACCGCCAAGGTAGGCTTTATTGGCGCGAAGGTGACGATCGATGATGGAAAGCCAGACATAACAAATCCTGAAAAGTTATTGGAATATGAAGCGAAATATCTTTTGCCGCACCGGATCGCCTATGCGATCGGCCTTATATCTATCACGGTCTTTGTAGTTTGCCTGCTTAGATGGGAGGACTTCACAACGAATCCAGAAAAAATTGAGAATTGGGAAAAATCTATCGATACCTGCAAGCTTATTGTTGTAACCGGAAGTTTTATAGTAATAGATTTTTTGTATAAATGGATTATTTATTTCTTGCAAGCACTTGGAATTGCAGATGCTTTAGAAGCAAAAGTAAAATTAGAAGGCCAAAATTTGAAGGCCAAAGAAGATCTGGATAAGAGATTCTTGGCAATTGATACTAAAATGAGCGAGCTTGAAATTGGTTTGAGGGCCCAGCTTAATGAAATTTCTCATAGTCTTGAGAAGGCATTAAGTGAAATAGTGGAAACTATTAATATAAACGTAGATGACTTGGCGACTATAATGAGATATGGTTTATTATAAACCATATCCATAGCAATATTGCCCACAGTTATGGAGAGGCTCAGTAGTTTTAGATTAAATTGATTGCAAGGGGAAAAAAATGGTTCAGGCGAACATTCACAACGGCTCCATGAGCTTCGTTGGCGAAACGGTGACGGTGAACAGCGTCGGTGGGAATGTCATCCTCACTACCGTTTGCGGGCCTGACCAATATGAGGGGTTGGTGGACATCAACAGCACTAATTTCGTCGGCATCAACTGTTGCAAGGCCTTCATTGAGCTGGCCAACAACACGGCGGGGGGATCCATCAACATCCAGACGCAGGATGCCGGTCTCATCAAGATCAATACCTCATCGGCGGATGTGCTGTCCGCCATTTTGGTTTCGCCGGAGTTCATCCAGATCTTCAACGGCCTGCCTGGTTTTTTGGGCGCTATTCAGATTAACCAAGAAGCCATTCTCATGTCCATTGGCGCTGAGGGGGTGGGAGCCTCCATCGTCATGACCCCCGAATCCATCACATTCAAAGTTGGGGAAACGGCCATGGTCATGACCGCGGAAGGCATTGTCACCGAATGCGGTGGCACCCTGATCGAGGTGAGCGCCGAAGGCATCAACGAGGAGGTTGGCGACATCACCCGTGAAATGAATGTTGAAGGGCACACATTCACCGCCGCCGAGACCGTGTTTAGCGTCGGAACCGGCGGGCTTGATTTTGAGGCAGTCACTTTCAACGGTGAAATCGAGAGCTCCCAGGAGGTGAATGCCTCGGTCAACAACAGTACCTACCAAACCGTTGAGTCGGAAGCATCCATGACCACCATCCAGTAAGCCGATCACGAGTTTTTTGCGTGCCCTTCGGGCGCGAGGAGTCCGCATGTCACAGCAAAGCAGTACCTTTTCCCTGGATGGAAGCGAGGAAATCAGCCAATTGGGCAAACTGATTTCCACTCTTCGAGGCGAGGTCGCAGCCCTGCCGACCGATAAAAGGGGGTTTGTCGATGAGTTGCTTGATGAATTGGTGAAAACGAGGGATAAAATTGCAATCCTTGCTCCTAAGGCCGTCGCCCGGCTGAAAGCCCAGAAAGAATCCAACGCAAAACGATTTGAAGAAATCCAGCAGCGCCTGACAGCCAAAAAGGATTTCCTGGAAAATAAAAGGCTGGAGCTCACGGAGCAATTGGAAAAAGCCAAGAGGGATACCGAAGCCGCTTCCAAGTTGCCCAAACCCGAAATCAAGAAACCAAGGAAATTGAAATGGTCCACCGGAGATCCAATTAAACTTCTTTCCGCCGAAGAACTTCGCCAACAAATCATCAAAAAGGCTGAGACTCCCCCCCCCCCACCGCGAACTTCCGGCAACATTTGGGAAGGCTGGCAGATACCCCACAACAACTCGGACGATGAATTGGATGAGATGGATTTGTAAAAGGATAGCCAACGATGAAACTTCTTGATGCTGTTTTGGCCCGCCCGGTTGCCACGATTGAATCCTCAGGGACCCTATCGCCTCCAGCACCGTTCAAAGCCCTTGAGCAGCGGGCCATCGAAGTGGCGTCTTTGTTCAATGCTTCGTCCATTGCCCTGAAATTGCTGGACGATGATCCCCAGTTGGGTACCGCTGTGGAACGAATGGTTGACGGGGGCCACCTAGGGGAAGCCAGGCGACTGCTCAGCCATGGCATGGAGCGACGCGATTCGATTTGGTGGGCCTACCTCTGCGCGATGGAGGCGATTCGCCACAAGGATATCACTGCTGAGCAGCAAATTGGATTTGATTTGGTCTTGGCATGGATCATGGCCCCAACTGACGCCAAACGGAAGGGGTGTAAAAACGCCATTCGGTCCTGCGGTTCAACCAGCATGGCTGGGATTCTATGCTTTGCTGTTTGGCTTTCCGGAGGATCCATTTCTCCCTATGCCAAGCGGCATATCGAGCCAAATCCGCATGCTTGCGGGAGGCTTTGCAGTGCAACCGTGTACCTCTCCTCGGTCTACTTTGATCCGGGCCGCTGGAGGAGTTATCTTGGCCATTTCATCGCAACAGGCATCCTCGTGGCCAAGGGCGATTGCCCCATCCCCTCCCAAGCCAAGGTGCCCGTATAATGAGCAAGGTTGTCCCGCCCCAGCCCGAAATCACCCCCCCATCCATGGGACCCCGGAAGGTCAGCGCCAAGCAACCGGCGATATCCACAATCGATAAGGCCAAGTTGGGGGAAAAGGCGCTCGGGCTCCAAGGCACCTTGCCCTGCCATGAATTCCTTTACAGTCTCATTTCCCTCAAGCTGCGCACCGATGCCATCAAGTTTATCGCCGCCTGGCTACCACCGCGCGACAGTCTCTGGTACGGCTGCCTTGGGGTGTGGCAAATCGCCCGCCTGCAACCGCAGACGGCCGTCCGCGAACAGATCGACAAGGTTGTCGCCTATATTACCTGTCCCAGTACTCAAGCATGGGCCGAATTCGGTTCCTTCGCCGCCGCCAGCAAGGATTCCTCCCCTTTGGGCTTGCTCCTTCAGGCCGCCATACTCACAGGCGATAACATCTGCCCTTTTCCCCGGAAAAACATCAAGCCTTCCCCATCCTTTCAGGCCAAGACAGTCGCCAACGCCCTCGTCACGGCCGCCAGCAAGTGGCCAGGGAAGGAGCGCGAAACCTGCCTTGATCTATGCATCAACATCGGTCTGGACATCGCGGAGGGCAAGCACCTTTGGGCCCCGAACCCCGACCAAAACTATCCGGGCCTCCGCCAAGCAACCATCACCGGCCAAATGTTCGGCAAAACACGGAATATTTGGGAGGACTAGCCTCCCCTGAAGAAATTTTTATTCCATAGTTTCAGAGCGTTAAAAATATTAATTAACCATTGGAGCTGGGGGGCGTCTTGAGCATTCCCATCATCCCCTCCAGCCGCTTCATGGTTCGGCCTTCCAATTCCTGCAGCATCCTTGAGGTTTCCGGATCCATGCCCGGGGAGCCTGGCGAAGGGGCTTTCGCCATGACAGCCTCGAGCTTTTTAAACAAGTCTTCGGGAAGAACCTGCTTCATCATTTCGGTGTAGGCGGAGGATTGCCCGGTTGGCATTTGCGCTCTGGCCTGGGCCTGCTGCTGTTGCGCCTGAAATGCCGGGTCGCAGGGGCAGGGCCGGCCCTCTTGGTTGGCAGTGATGTGGACTTGGGCCACTTGATGCAACTGGCTGTCGCGAGGGATTCGCTCGATTGCCTTTTTGAAAAGTGGCTGGGCTTGGGCCAAACGCCCCGTGTGCGCCATCACCAATCCCAGCGAAAGCGCGGCCATCGCCCCCATATCGAGATTCTCAACTTGATCGGCTTTAGCAATTGCTTCGGTCAACAAAGATTCACATTCAGCCTGGTTGCCCCTGACATGTAACACCTGAGCCAATGCCTGGGCTGATTCGCTAATTAAATCGGCGTCATCCAGTTCACGGGCCTCGGCGAGAGAGGCGCGAAGGACAGGTTCGGCCAATTCCAGATTTCCCTTTTCCGCCAGAATCATGGCCCTGGCCCGGGCGGCACGCGCTGAAAATGATTTATCACCCCGCTGGCGATAGAGCTTTTCGGCCCTTTCCAAGGCCTCCACCTGATGGTCATGGCGGTTGCACATGCCTTCGAGGGCTGCTAATAAGCCAAAGACATCGGGCGTGATTCGGGATTCCTTGCCGGCAACCCGGCTCAGCCATTCGGAGGACCATTTGGCCAAATCGCGTGGGATTTTGGCGTCTAACCGACCGGCTGAAGCCTGCTCCGCCAATTGCTGAATGTGAGCCGCCAACCCTTGTGCCAACATGGGTAACGGAAAGTCTTTAGGCACCTGATTGGGCAGAAGGGCGTGCTCTTCTCCCTTGCGAACTCGACCATTTGCCAGCAGCACGAGGGCCTGCACCTGATTGGGATGGTCTTGTTCTCCCTCACACAGTGTGAGGGACGCCGCCTCCAGGGTGGGGATTGCCCGGTCGGCATCGCCAGCGTCCAAAAGTAGCCAGCCCAAGGGGATCGCGACCATAGCCTGGTGTCGCGGCAGCAACTCGCCTCCCAAGGCGTTTGCCGCCACGAGAGCCCGCTCCAAAGTTTCGCGAGCGCGGCCTTTCCTTTCCAGGCGAACCAAAACCTGGCCCAAGCCCAACAGGCAACGAAAACGGGGCAGGGCTAATTCAGGGGAGTCGTCGGATCCGGGAATGGCCAGCACCGCTTTTTCAAGCGCTTTGGACGCCTCCGCCAAGTCGCCCAAGGCTCCTTGGACCTGCGCTAAATTAGTCCAAGCCAATGCGACCCGATCCGCCTCACCCGAAGCAACCGCAGAGGCAATTTGGGAACGGGCAAGGTCTAGTGCCTGATCCTTCTGGCCCTGCTGCAACAGGCTGCCGATTTCCTCAAGTGCTGAATTCGCTTCTGAACTCATGATTTTCATTCACCCAAATTAGAGAACATAAAACCTGTTATTTAATGGTGATGATTGTCGCCAGAGCAACCACCAACCAGATTGCTTGCAGGTTTGGTTAGTGGCGATGCTTGTGGGAGCTGATGGGATTGCGGATTACCATCGTCATCACAATTAAGTCGTATGGTTTCGCCATTCAAATGAACCGATTTGCTGGTGAGCACGCGCAATTCTTCAGCCTGAATACGCACCGCCCCCTCGGCCTGCAATTCTATCGAGCGAGAGGCGCTTAGCTGCAAATCGCCGCCGCGCACTCGCACCACCGGCCCATTGACCGTGAGCACGATCTCCACCTCAATATCGCCGGAAGGTGAAAGGATTTGCAAATGATCACCCTCGGTTTGGGTGCCCGGCTGAATTCTTAATTGCCGGCCATTTGCCAGAGGCATGGGCTCAACTACCGACACCAATGGCTTTGGCAAAGTGGCATAACCTTTTGTCACCAAAGCTTTTGGGGTGACCAAGCCTTTTCCGTTTACTTTGCCACCCATCGCAATTCACCGCCTGAATAACAAAAAATAAGGACCATCGATCCAGTGTACTCAAACCATGGATTTGGGCGAAACCACATAGAGCGTGAATTGAATTTTGCAAGTTTTGCCCGTCACGGACAGGGTTAGAACCTGCTGGTCTTGGATACTGCCCTGGACCTTGGTTTCGTTGAAACGGATTGCCAATCCCAGCGTCTTGCGTACCTCGTCCCATTCGGGACTGGCCACATCGCGGGCCAACTGGAAATAGGTGACACCCGGGGGCAGAACCCGCGGCGGGTTGTTGATGGGGTTGAATCGCAGCCCTGCCTTGCCAGCGCGAAAAATACCATCCACCTGTTCGGAGCTGCCAACCTTCATGTCTAGCACACCCGGCTGGGTGATGATTCGCACCACTTCCTCTTTTGTGAGGTCCGATTCCACCCCGATGAACATGCCCCAGGTTGGCTCCATCCAGGCAGACTCGAGGGTGACCTGCATGCGCAGACCGGCACCAATGAATGGGCGCTCTTTGTATTCGGGTTCCACCACACGGTCGAGATACTCCTCGATCTGGCGCCGAAGGGGCAAGAAACTGCGGTGGGGCTCGAGATGATGAAAATCTGGCAATTCGGGCAAAATGCGGCTTTCGCCAAACAGGGCAAGATCGCCTACCACGCGGCACAACTCGACATAAGCGGAACTAGTGGTCGCGCCCCGGTCACCAACAACTCCCCTTAGGGCAGCTTGGGAGCGATTGAGGGCGGACAATTGGCCCAAAAGAAGCGGCTCACGGGCACCAAGGCCCAGCCCCCCCGCATTCAATTGACCGGCAACGCCGGAAATCTTGCGACCGATACGGTTCATGAGCATCGCCACTAGGCCATCACCCAGGGGCGGGAAGCTGTTGCAAAAGAACAAGGGTGGGAAAAAATCGGGATCCAACTGTGGAGCACCATCAGACTTAGTGGAACGGTTGACCCGGGCAAGAGTGAGAACTGCCATGCCATCGGTTTTGTCAGCCTGCGTTAAAAGCCTGAGCGTGGGTTTGCGAAGCTGGATGGCCTCGGGGCGCTGGCCATCGTTTTCATCTTCAACGGTGACGGTTTCGAGAACCGCGCGTGTTAGCGGGTCGTTTCCAGCTGCCTGAACATTGGGCCGTCCCAAGCTGAGCAGGGGTAGACCGATCAAAACCGTGACATTGCCTTCTTTATCGAGCAATTCTTTGAAATTGAGCGAAAGAGGGCCATCATCCCCAGGAATGGATATCAGGGAACCATCAGGGAGCAGGGCCTTTAGGGTCTTCAGGTAAAAATTGTGATTAGAAAGGGCATCGAGGTCCAATTCTATGGTGGAAATGCCGCAGGGATAACCGGAATTGAGCCAAGCTGCCCGGGCTACCTGCTCGGCTGTATGGCGGTCAGCCGCCTGAAAGTGATGTGGCCTTAAAAAAAGGCCTTCTTGCCAGTGAACCTGCCGAAATGCCATGTCGGAATCCCCGAATCGACCTGTACCTGCACACCTCTCATGGTATACGAGAGTAAGCTTAGCTGTTCCTTGGAATGCATTCCAAGCGCTATTGATGGAACGGGTTTTTGTCTAAGGGAAATTTGGCGAGAAACCATGGCTGATCTGGCTGACAAACAGTCTGACTTCGTGCTGGCGGTTCTGACCGAAGGCCTGCGTGTGCGCGAGGCGCTGGAAAAAGGCGAGGCTGTATCCTTCGAAATAGAACAGGCCAAACTGCGGGAAATGCTTTTGGCCGCAGCGGAGATTGACAGCTCGATGCGTGTGAGCATCCCGCCTAGCGCCATGCCGCAAGCGCTATGGAAACCTGACACACAATCGACCGGAGCCTGGACGGGGGACTATTTGGGAATTCGCTATCCTCTTGCCTGCTGGCTTGATGAGCTTTTCTCGCTCGATACTCCATGGGCCGATCGCTGGAATGAGCGGAAGCTTGAGGTGGAGTTTTACGCAACCAACGACCGGGCTTGGAAATTTTGGCAGCAGGCCGCAATTGTCGATGCTAAAGCCGATATTAAGAAACTGGAAGTCTATTTTTGGTGCGTGATGCTTGGCTTCAAGGGAATGTTGGGAGATGACCCGGGCAAGCTGGCCGAATGGTGCAACCTGCAACGTGAAAAACTCAGCCGAATCCAGCCGCTGGAATTTCCAGAGGAATTCGAGCCTGATCCGCCCACTCAGGTTGCGCCCCACCATAACCTTCTTCGGCACCGCCGGATGCTGGTGATATGCGGCGCCATCCTCACCCTAGTGATACCCACCCTTTTCTTTCTGATCGTGCACAAACTGGCTGGCTAAAAGTCGGCCTTAAAGATAGCCATTGGCAAAAGTAGGGCCACCTCATGTTTCTTTTTCGCTGGATCGGCAGCATTTTCAAGGCGATCGGCAGCCTTTTTGTTCCCATGTTCGGCATGGCCAAGGGCTTGGCCAATCCCAACCAAACCACCAAGTGGGTATTGCATGCCCTTTTGGTGATTTTTATGATTATTTTCGTGCTCGGATTCATCCAGTGGTACTACGATCTGGGACGCTATGTATCGGCTCCACTTCCTTATTTGAGGCAAGCTTGGCTGCCGACTGTGGGCTTCGTGCTCTATATCAACGTTTGGCTAATCTGGCTGGTCTGGCGGCTGTACGATCCCAAGTCAGGCCCCTCACCGTGGCCTGATATTGACTACGCCTGGACCCAGGTGACCAGCGCGCTTTTCCGAGCTAACATTGACCCTTCCAAGGTGCCGCTTTTTCTCATACTGGGCAGGCCCGCTTCGGGTGCTTCGGTACTTTTCGAGACTGCCAGAGTGCCTCTTGATATCAATGGTGCCCCTGAGACGCAGCTATCCCCTTTGCAGGTCTATGCTGGCAAGCAGGCTGTTTTTATTGTCTGCGCTGACACCTGCCTTTTAGGTTTTTTTGGCGACAAGGTTTCCAACATGGCCCCAGCCTATCTGGGTTCCACGTCAACCGGACTGGAGAAAGGGTTGACCATTGGCTCCTCGGCGACCAATTCGACCACAATTGACCCAATAACCCAAGGAGATTTGCCCAGAATCCAATTGGAAGATTCGAAGCCCATCACGCGCGATCCCGAGATCATGGAACGAGGCAAGGCCCGCCTTGAGCATGTTTGTCGGCTGATTCGAGGCATGCGCCATCCTTGGTGTCCTGCTAACGGCATTGTGCTCATCATTCCCGAGCAGTCGACCGCCGACGAAGTGCTGGGAACTCAAGCCGCTATCCTTGCCCAAAACGACATTTCCGTTACCCAGCGCACCCTAGGAATTACCTGCCCTGTTATTGCACTATTTTCCGGGGTGGAGAGCGTACCGGGCTTCCGCGAATTTCTCAACCTGATCCCACGTGACAAGCGTGACCAGCGCCTTGGCAAGGCTATCCCCATGGCGCTGGTTAAATCGGATGCCCGTCGTGGCGACATCATCGCCAAAACCATTTATTGGCAGTGTGGCGAATTGATACCCCGCTTGATCATGCGCACTTTCCAAATGCGCAGCATGGACCCGGCAACCGGAAAGGCTGCCAACACCATTCTCGACATTCGTACCAACCGCCAGTTGATCCGGCTCATTCGAGCTATCTGGTCGCGCAGAAACACGATGGGCCAACTGTGCACCCGACTGATCGAGGGTAATTCGCCTGAAAAGATCCGCCTAACGGGCAGTTATCTTTCCGCAGCTGGAAACCTGAAAAGAGGGCAGGGTTTCCTCACCGACCTGTTTGCGCAGCTTTTTGAAGGACAGAATTTTGTTTCATGGACAACTGATGCGAACAAGGCTGAACGATGGCTCGGCTGGATGACCTTTTCAGGTTATTTGTTCACCGCATTCCTCACGATTTTTACCATTGCCTACGGATTTGGACTTATTCAAATCGGCTAATCATTCTGCCGCCGTGCGTTTTAGGCAATGGTCTTGAAGCGCTAGTTTGGTGGGAGCTTTTCTGGAAGTGGCAGGCTTGGTGGCTCCATGGTCTCTCGGGTGGTCCCGCGGGTTCCCGGAAACGGCGGGGGACCAGAGTCGGGGGATTCTGGCCTCCCTAGAGGATCAGGCGGCGGGCCATTACCTGGATCGCAAACAGGCAAAGAAAGAAAACTGGGGAACACTACCGCGCGCTGCCTGGTTGTTATCATTGGTTTTTCGGTATGAAACAAGCTATGCCTGCGCACCATGACGGGGCTCTCACCGGCCTTCACCACGGGCACTTTGAAAGAAATCTCTTCGGTTACTTGTTCCAATACTTGGCAGCGCATCACAGTTTCCACCGGCACCCGCACCTGACGCTGCTCGCAACATTCCTCACCAGTTTCGGGATCAATTTCTCCCTTTTGCAGCACACGGGTGGTCATCACCTGAACCCGCCGCTCAATCACCTTGGGTTTGAGGGTGGTTACCGTGCGTTTTTCCTCCCGCCACTGAATGTCCAAATCTTGTCGCATGATGCCAAATTCGGAAGTGCCTAAGATCCAATTGGGGACCATTTCCAAATCGGTAGATGGGGCCAATCGCACGCGTAAATCAGGTATTTCCAGGGAGGCTTCCACCTGTTGGGGCGGGCCGTCGGGCTTTGGGGGAAAGATTGGCAAATCAACAGCGTTTTTATCCCTTCCATCCCCTTTGGGCTGGGCCAGCTTCAACGGTTCTTCTTTGGCAGGAGCCTTGGGCTTGGTAGCCGGAGGGGGAGGCGGTTGGCTGGCCACGCAGACCAAGGTCACAATTACCCAGGCGGCGGAGCAATGCAGTGGCATGGTATGAAGGCCTCTGGCAACGCCCCACAGCCTTCCTTGGCCGCAATAAGGCAAAGCCCCACCTTCAGCTTCGTCAGTCACAAAAGCAGAACCCTAGCCCCTTCAGGCCAAGGTTCGGGTTTGTGAGGTTAACCCAGTTCACCAACCCGCATAACCGGCAAGGGCCATTTGTGTGTTGCCTTGCGATCACCAATTTTCCCAGATATTGCCGCTACTACGCAAACCGGTAGGAGAGACCCCACCCCTCAACCCGGGATGGGGCGGGATGGCCCCATCGGCCCACAGATGCTCGCCTTCGGCCACATCCAGTCCAAGCTCGATGAAATGGAATAGGCATTCTTTTCGATTGGAACCTGGCCATAGGCTGGCGGCTGAGAGAATAGACAAACCAACCATTTTGTGGACCACGCCGGGAGGGCAAGCAACTGGATGTTCTTTGGCAGGCGAGATGTTATCGGTACAAAAAATTACTGCCTGGGAAAGCATCCCCACAGGAGAAGAATCGGTGTCACCGGGCTTGCCCACCGCGTTACGATTGGCATCGTTCGGGTCTTTTACCCAGTTGACCACTGCCTTCAGCTTTTCCAGCGGGCCGGGGATTTCCCTCACTTTCAACAGTTGGGATTGGCACAGGCAACCCCACCAAACTGCCTCGCGAGTTGAAAGCCAACCAGCGATCAGCTTCACCAGCATTTTCGGGTTGGATTGAAGGAGGCTAGCAACCGCCCCGGAACTGGCCAGTGCCCCCAAATCGTCTGGAATATCTTTTTTGTCTACCGAACGAAGCAAGGCTTCAGAAGCAGGAGCGTTTGGTGTAAGAACGGATAAAAGAGTCATCTCGACCTCCCCACCTGAATAGTTTCAACCACCTGTTCCACTAGAGCTTCTTGAGGTTGTTCGGCCTGTTCCTTTTCGGCAACCGCTTGGCTCTTGGGCCAGGACAGATCGCCATTAGCGACTTGCAACCCGATATCGAGGAAATGCTGCAGATGTTCTTTGTATTTTGCCGGATTGAAATGGACCGAAGCCAAGTAGACGGCCACGCCAGCTAGCCGACCGCACAAGTACCCTTTGGGAAGCACGGGCGGGCATTCGGGCGGTGCCATACTGCCGCCGGAAAGGAATGCTGCGTAGCCAATCACTCCTCCGGCGGTGGTGCTGTCCGCTGCATCGGCCAACAATTGGCAACGCCTTCGTCCGACCTCGGTGGGGTCGAGCACAAAATCACGCACCCCCAAAACCGCTTCGATCACCTTGGCAGGATACGGTTTTTGACGGTGGGCTTCGGTCAGGGTCAATAGAGCCCACCAGAGGGAATAACGAGGGGGAAGGGCGTGGCTTAGTAAACGACGGGCATCGGCAACCAAGTTGGCTTCGCGCCAAACACTAATCTGTTCCGCAACGGTTGCCTCGGGATTGAGCAGCGCCAGTCCTTCGTCGCTGAGATCAAATAATTCACACACCGGACCAGCTTTACCAGACAGAGCTGTTTGGGGATCGCCCAACAATTCCACCCCGCCTGCAAGGTGGATGGATTCTTGGATAACCTGATCAAGTGGTGGTAACATGTTTGCCATATCGTTAAGTTACCAAATAAATGCATTCACGCCACATTTGGAATAACAATTACTGGTTTGGTCCCTTCCAGTTTTCCCATATATTGCCACTGGTACGCATATGCCTTGTGCCGGCCTCGTTACGCAAGTCAGTGTCTGTTTTGAAAGTGAGTAAGGTACTAACCAGCATGGAGCCCCCGGACAGCGGCAGAACTTTTTCGGCTAACCCTAGCAGTGTAGCTGGAATGGAAGCTTGCAAATTATCTGGGTGGAACGGGTTTTTGCCAGGGTGGCTTGAAAGATCTGGCAACGGAGGGTTATTCTCAAGGAACTGAACTGCCAAGAGAGTGTCCAAAGGAAGAGGTAGGGTCAGTTGCAGGGGCGAATTTTGTTGAGAAAAATTAGCCAAGGGAGTCTCCCACATCCAACTTAAGGATAAAACAGAAAAAGAACTGATCTATCAAATTTACAGCAGAGTTCGCGGGAACCTGACTGCAATTGACAATTTCGATGTATTTTAATTGAAAAAGCGGGTAGTGTTCCGATATTTTACTCTTCCTCTTCGTCTTCGAATTGTGGAAGTGTTTCGAGTTTGCCCCAGTCTTCCCAAATGTTGCCGGTAGTGTGCGGAAATCCTTCCTTTTGGGCAGCGGCTGGTGGGGGCGCCATGAGCCATTTGCGCAAGTCAATGCCGGAGGAAAATGCGGGGGCGATGCTTTTTCCGGGCCGCCGGAATTTGGGTCGTGGAAGCTCTGGTTTTGGTTTTTCCGCGTCTTTTTTAAGGGCCTCCCTGCCCGAGGTGATATGCTGCTCCATTCTCGTGGTCAAGGATTCCGCCTTGGCCAGTAGGTCGTCCTTCTTGGCCCTCAATTTTTCAAGGCGGTTCAACGCCCCGTCCAATCTGCCTTGCGCATCTTGGAAAACCCCGG